>CAZLOO010000197.1:0-5075 GCA_964561055.1 uncultured Halobacteriales archaeon | reverse complement strand
TGTACCGCGAGCGGTCGCCGGTCGAGTACGTGGAGAACCTGTCGGCGCCGCTGTCCATTGTCCACGGGGTGAACGACCCGCGCTGTCCCATCAGCCAAGCGCGGCTGTTCCGGGACGCCCTCGAGGACGCCGGCTACAAGGCCGGCGAGGACGGCGACTTCGAGTACAACGAGCTCGGCGAGGAGGGCCACGGCTCGACCGACGTCGACAACAAGATCCGGACGTTCCGCATCCTCGCGGACTTCCTGGAGCGGCGGATCCCCGTCCAGCAGGCTGCCGCGGATTGACCTCCTCCTACCCCTGAGGGGGGTGGGATTCCCCGACGGGGAGTTCAAGGGTGCGCGTTTCCTCGGCCCTCAAGTTCCCTTTCGGGAGGGCCGTTCGACGGTCGCCGTCCGGTTACGACCCCGGACGTGCGTTCCAGCGCGTCCAGCCCGGTCAAACGGGCCTTCCCACCCGCACACGGCGGGCGCCTTACCGGGACGGAATACCGTCCGTCCCTCCACAGTCGGGTATTCAGCCGACTGGGTACCACGGTTCGCGTCACCTCGCGTGTTACGCCGTGGACTAGGTTCGGTTTTCTTACCCGGCGGACTGTAGACGCGAAGCGTCCGTCGGGGTCGAGGCCCCCGTGCCACAACCGGGGAACGCCATCACACAAGAGTACGAGAGGAGTGAATGTAAGATCGAGGACACAACTCCCGTTCGGCTATCGAACGGTGGTTTGCCGCCCATCGTGTCGGCTTCATTCCACGGCTACAGCCGTGGGCTTTCGCCTCGCACTACTGTAACAGGCGGCTCCCAGCGGTCATTAGCGAATTCTGCCCGGCGTTCCGGCGATGGCATCTTCCGGCCTGTCCGAAGAGGCTCCCGTCTCAAGACGGAACTGTTGTCGTTCGTCCAGGACGTGGAGTGCTTTCGCTCGCTGGTCGAGAAGGGCTCCGACACTATCGTCGCCATCGGCGAGAACAGCACCACTCTCTACGCCAACCTGGCCGTCGAGCGGATGTTCGGCTACCAGCCTGAGGAGACGGTTGACGAGCGATTCATCACCGTCATGCCCGAGCGGTTCCACGGAAACCACTTCGATGTCGTCGAGCATGGTGGTCTTAGTGTGACCGGCTCACGAGGGGATGAGCGACGGGAGAGCCGACATGTTCGACCGGTCCAATGCCGTCGAATAGGGCATCGACGTCCTTGCGCTGGAGTGGGACACCAACCTCCGGATGGTCCGGCTGGCGGAGTACCTGGAGCGGGAGTGAGCGGACGCGGGCGTCGGGAGCGACGCGACGGCCGCCTCGGCGCGGCCGGAATCAGCCGACGACGAGGCCGGCCTGAGTCCCGTCGGAGTCGGCCGTGACCGGGCGCTCGGAGCGGTCGAACCCACCGTAGGAGAGCCGCACGACGTACACCTCCCCTTCGTAACGGACCAGCCAGGTGCCGTCGTACTCGTCGGCCTCGATAGCTGAACGCCCGTCGAACGTCTCAAGCACCCCCCGGAACGCCTCGTCGTCGCTCTCGGCGTAGTAGTTGCCGTCGTCGATTGCCTCGCTCACCACCGACCGCTCAGCCTCCGAGAGCCCCGAAAGGGTGAACAGGTGCTCCTCCCGGAGTTGGTCGGCGTACTCTGCCGTACTGTCGGCGACGATGCTGGCCGTGTAGCGGTAACGGTTCAGCGTCACCCCCTCCTGGTCCCTGACTTCGAAGGGGTAGACGGTGCCGTTGTACCGGACAGCGCTGTACTCCCCGGACAGCAGTACTGATCGGTCGGTTTCCGGTAGCGTGTACGTCCCGCCGACGCCAATCTCGTAGCCGTCCTTGCGGCGGTCGGTCCGGGGCGGGAACAGGCCCCCCAGCAGCTTGCGGTCCCGCTCGGACAGTGCCTCGAAGGCAACCGTCTCCTCGGCCGGCGCCGTCCCGTTGTAGTCGACAGCGACGTCAACCGCTGTTCCGGGCTCCGTGCCGGTGACGTTCCAGTCGATGGCGTAGTACCTGCCCTCGTAGGCGAACGGGAGATCTCGCTCAACCGGCGGATTGCGGGCCGTGGCCGTCGCCGAGCCGTTCTCGACGGCCCGCCGGACCACCGCACGGTCATTGTCGGGGACCGGGTTCTCCACGATGGCGGGGTGACTGGCCGTTTCCGCTATCTCCGCGTCGCTGGCCTCCTCCATCGACAGCGATCCGGCGGCCGAACAGCCTGCCAGCGCCACCAGCGCCAGCAGACCGAGCGCCGCGAGCGCTCTGCGTTTCATACCGGGACCCCTGCATCCGCCGACAAGTGTCTTCCCGACGGTCAGATGACCGTTTGAGCGTGAGACCGCACCACGCACCCGGTCTCAGTGCGCGTGGTCGTGGTCGTGCGAGTGACCCTCGACGTGGCCGTGGGGGTCGCCCTCGACGAACTCGTGAGCGGTACGGTCCCCGGCATGGAAGTCGGCGGCGCGGTCGGCCACGGCGTCAGCGTCCAGCAGCCCCCCCTCGACGATGAACCGCTCCAGCGCGCGTAGCCACTGGCGGTAGTACGCCGCCTCTGGGTCCAGGGCGGCGGTCTCCTCGACCTCGCTCACCAGCCGGCGCTGGAACCGCTTCCAGGGGGTGTCCTCAGTGAGCGCGACCGCTAGCGCGAACGCGCGGGCCTGCCAGGGCGCCTCGAAGGCGGGCCGATCGTTCGGTGCGAGATCCGCCAGCCGGTCATAGTCCGCCGTTTGGCCGCCATCGGCCGCGGCCGTCCCGCCGGCGAGGCGATCGACGCCGATCATCGAGTCCCGGGTCACCGCCTCGACGAGGTGCTCCTCGGTGGCGTCCTCCATCCCAGGCGGGCGCTGAGGGAGGACCGCGTAGCGCAGTTCCGAGGTACTGTCCCAGACCTGAATCTCCACGTCGTCAGCGAGATCAAGGTCGAACTCCTCACGGAGGAGCCCTCGTGGGTCACGCACCGCCCGTGAGCGGTACTCCGGAGTCTTGTACCACGTCGGCGGCAGCCCTAGCACTGCCCATGGATAGCAAGAACAGAGCGTGCACACCACTAGATTGTGGGTGTCGTCGTCGTTCTCGACGAACTCCATCTCCATTGTCTCCGTGTTGATGTCAATGTCCATCTCCTCGATGGCGCCGGTACCGTCCGCGAGCAGACGCTCGCGGAACGCCTCGTCCGTCCAGGCGCGGGCGACCACGCGGGCACCGTTGAGCGGGCCAATCTCCTCCTCGTAGGTGGCGATCACCTCATCGACCGTGTCGGTCGCAAGCAGCCCCTCCTCGACCAGCAGTGACTGGAGCGCGCGGGCGCGAGCCTCCGGGTCGTACTCGCGGGCGTACTCGTCGAATCCCTCGAACTCGGTCATACCCCCACGTCCGGGCTTGCAGGCTTCAAGATTCCGCCGGACGGAGATAGCTCTCCCAGAGGTCCACCGACACCGCTGTCCTGCGGTCCCCCCGCTCGCCCCACAGCTCCTCGGGGTCGAAGCGGACGTTGTACAGCGGCTCCGTGCGGGCCTCGCCGTGGGCGGCGGCATCGGGCAGCGTATGATTGCCACGGAACGCCCGCACTTCCCCCTCCGCACGCCGGACGTAGCCCGGACAGCGGGTGTGGCCGGCGGGGTTGTGGTTGCGGACTACGACGCGGTCGCCCTCGGCGAAGCGAGGCTGGTCCCCGTCCCCGGCGGCGTCGTACGCCTCGTTGACGCCCGCGGACAGCTCCCCCAGCAGGTCCGGGTCGTACCGCTCCGGGACGATCGCTTCGCCAGCGGCGAACGCTGCCGTCCGCTCTTGGAGGTCGTCGGCGTCGAGCACGCCGCGTTCGACAAACAGCCGGGCGATGGCCCGCACCCAGCGGTCGTAGTAGCTCGCCGTCAGGTAGTCGGCCGGCGGAAGGCGCTCGATGCTGTGGCGGAAGGCATCGATACCGAAGGTTCCAGAGCCCAGCCCTGCGAGGAAGGCGGCGTAGGTCACCCCCTCCCACTCCTCGTGGAACGTGTCCTCGTGTTCCGTCGTGTCCACGGGGCCGAACCCATCCATCCCGCCGACATCGTGGACGCCGTTCATACTTTGCGCTCGGCGGGCGGGCCTAAAATATTCCCGGACGGTCTCACTCCGTCGCTGACTCGGGCGTGGAGCGGTCCCCACGGTGGCGGCGGGCGATGAGAGAGGCGGCTGCTGCCGACAGCAGGCCAGCGGGGAGGCCGCCGAACAGCATCGCCGTCCCGATGCCGACGCCCCCCGCCGACAGCACGGCCACCACGAGCAGGCCACCGACAATGAACGCCGCAACGGCCGCGGCCGTGATCTGGAGCCGACGGCGGGTCCGGCCCGTCGGCTGGCCGGCTGCCCGCTCCTGCCAGTACGTCGCTCCGAGGTACACCAGCGGGACGGTGGCGACGGCAGCAACGGCCCCGGCAGCCAGCCCCAGCAGTGCCGACGGCCAGACGTACGGATGGAGCACCGCCGTGACGGCCACCGCTACTGCGAGGAAGGCGACCACGCCGGCCAGCAGGCTCCCAGCGCCCCGCAGTAACGTTGTCATAGCCGTTCCGAGGGCGCCGCGCGACAATCGTCCTGCCGGGCGTTCCACGCTGGCTGGAACCGGCCGACGACCACCTCTAAGTCCGGGGCGGCCGAGGCGGGGCTATGCTGCTACACGAGCTAACGACGGCGGAGGCGGTCGACGCGCTGGAGCGGGCGGAGGTGGTGCTACTCCCTGTCGGGAGCACGGAACAGCACGGTCCGGCGCTGGCGCTGGGGATGGATCACCTCGCAGCGGAGGCGGTCGCACGGAGCGTCGACCGGCCGGAAGCGGTCGTCCTTCCTACCCTCCCCGTCGGGGTGAGCGAGCACCACCGTCAGTTCCACGGGACGCTGTACGTGAGCGAGGCCACCTTCGAATCAACGGTGCGGGAGACGCTTACCAGCGCAGCCGAGCACGGCGTCCGGAAGGCCGTCATCGTCAACGGCCACGGTGGCAACGTCGCTGCCCTGCGGCGAGCAGGGATGGCGTTACGCCGCGACGAAACGGCGTTCGCGGTGCCGTACAACTGGTGGGACGGCGCCGAGGCGACGATCGACGAGCTGTTCGAGACCGG
>CAZLOO010000196.1:0-5087 GCA_964561055.1 uncultured Halobacteriales archaeon | reverse complement strand
GCGAGCACGGCCGCCGCGCGCGAGCGCTTGGAGTCGTTCTGCGAGTCGGACGTGTTCCGCTACGAGGAGCGCCGAGACTACCCGGCTGAGGACTGCACCTCGCGGCTGTCGCCGCATCTGAAATGGGGCACTATCGGCGTCCGGACGGTGTACGAGGCAACCGAGGAGGCGATGGCCCGCGCCGAGGGCGAGGAAGAGCGAGAGTCAGTCGAGGCGTTCCAGGGTGAACTGGCTTGGCGGGAGTTCTACACCCACGTTCTCTGGTTCAACCCGGAGGTCGTCACGGAGAACTACCGGGAATACGAGCACGACATCGGGTGGCGCGACGATCCCGACGAGCTGGCAGCCTGGCGGAAGGGGGAGACGGGCTACCCCATCGTTGACGCCGGGATGCGACAGCTCCGCGAGGAGGCGTGGATGCACAACCGGGTGCGGATGATCGTCGCCTCCTTCCTCACGAAAGACCTCATGGCGGACTGGCGCCACGGCTACGACCACTTCCGCGCGATGCTGGTCGACCACCACACCGCCAACGACAATGGCGGCTGGCAGTGGGCCGCCTCCACCGGGACCGACGCCCAGCCGTACTTCCGTATCTTCAACCCCATGACACAGGGGGAAGATTACGACCCCGACGGGAAGTACGTCCGAAAGTACGTGCCCGAACTCGCGGACGCCTCGGCCGATGAAATCCACTCCTGGCACGAACTCTCCGTCGCCGATCGGCGCAGGATCGCCCCGGAGTACCCCGACCCCATCGTGGACCACGCCGAGCGCCGCGAGCAGGCGCTGACGATGTTCCAGCGCGCCCGCGGCGAGGAGGAGTGAACTACAGCCCTGCTCGCGCTGATGCGCTCGCTGAGGGCGGGGTTGGCGCCTGGTGAAAGCTAACCGGACAGCCGCGACCGGACAAACCCCGAAAGGGTGCGCAGCTTCGAAGGCTGGGCGACCCGGTCCATCTCGGCGCCGGTCAGCTCGAAATCGAACACGTCGACGTTCTGTTCGAGGTGCTCGCTGCTCGTCGCTTTCGGGACGGTACAGACGTTCTCGTGCTGGATGACCCACCGGATCGCCACCTGGGCGGGGGTTTTCCCGTAGCGTCGCCCCACGTCCGCGAGCACCGGGTCATTCAGGACGCCGCCGTGAGCCAGCGGGCTGTACGCCGTCAGCATGACGTCGTGGATGGCGCAGTAGTCGAGCAGCGCCGACTGGTCCCAGTAGGGGTGGAACTGCACCTGGTTGGTGAGAATCGGGGCGTCCGACAGCGACCGGGCCTCGTCTAGGAGACCCACGTCGAAGTTCGACACCCCGATGTGACGCAGCTTCCCGCGGTCAACCAGTTCGTTCATCGCGTCGAGGGTCTCGCCATGGGGGACGCTGCTCCCGGGCATCGGTATCCGGCTCCCCGGGAACCGGCCGTTCGGCCAGTGGATCAGCAGGAGGTCCAGATACTCAGTTCCGAGCTTCGCGAGGCTTTCCTCGGTCCCGCGGATGACGTTGTCGTACCCTCGAGCTCCACCGTCCAGTTTCGTTGCCAGAAACACCTCCTCGCGGTCCACGTCACTAGCCGCGAGTGCCTCACCGACCTGCCGCTCGTTGCCGTACGCCTGTGCGGTGTCGATGTGGCGGTAGCCCAACTTCAACGCCGTCTCGACGGCCTCACGGCAGTTCTCGCCGGTCAGCCGCCATGTACCCAGCCCAACGGCCGGCACCTCCTCTCCCTGAACGGAGACGTGTTCCATACCACAGCCAGGATCCGGAGGCTGGAATAGCTAGCGAAACCGAGAGGCGAGGCATCGCTTCGGAACCGGTGTCGCCCTCACCAAGAGGTGGTGGAGGCCCTCGTGAGGGGGCAGAACTGTCAGGAGTAGCGGGAGGTAGATTTGAACTACCGATCTCCGGGTTATGAGCCCGGCGGAATCTCCTGGCTATCCTATCCCGCTACCTTTCCCTACCGGAGTCTCTCAAGTAAGGGTTGTGATTGGCGCCTACAGTAGCCGGCGGAATTCCCCGAGAGGTGGAAACTCGTAGGTTTCGCCGGCGTCGTCGTCCCGGACTACCGGGGAGAGGCCGTCGGCGTCGGTCACCAGCGGCGACTGGAACCCCCCGGCCCGGAGCCCCTCGACTGCCGTGCCGGGTGCCAGCCGGGTGAACGCGGGCAGCATCAGTAGCTCCGCCCCCCGGTAGCTGCCCCGCAAGTAGCAGGGCCGCTCGCGGCCCTCGACGGTGAGTTTCGGGTGATCGTGGCCGACGACGTACCGCTCTGCCTCCTGCTCAGGCGGCTCGTGCCCATGGAGAACGACTGTCTCCTCGATCCGGTGTTCCTCGGGCGTGGGGCCGTCGTACACGGCGCCGAGCATCGTGTCATGATTACCCGGGGTGATCACCAGCGGGGCGCCGGCCTCATCCGCAAGGGTAGCGATCCGGTCGACCGTCTCGGGGACGCCATCCGGCACCGAGCTAAAAGAGTGCAAGAGGTCGCCGGCGACGACGAGTTCGCCAGGGTCGGCCCAAGACAGCAGCGATGCCACCCGGCGTGTCAGCCGCTCGCGCTCGCCAAGCGGGAACTCCACGCCCGAAGTGGCGTCCCGGCCGATATGGAGGTCGGCGACGACAAGCGTGTCGTCGATGGCAACCGCGCGGTCCCGGAAGCGAGCCACGGCTACGAAGCGACCCGTTCCCGGGCAGCGGCATACGCTTCCTGCACGCGTTGGAACTCCTCGGGATCGCCGCCGTGGTCCGGATGGACGCTCTTGATCTTCTCTCGGTAGGCGGTCCGGACGTCCGACTCGCTGGCAGTCGACGGGAGCCCAAGCACCGCGAAGGCGGCCTCGCCTTGGTCGACGGCGCCATCGTGACCGTCGTCGCCGAGATCGATCTCCGGGGTTTCGAAGGGGAGCCGCGAGCCGAGATGCATTCCCGGCATCTCGTGCTCGACCAGCACGGCCTCCGTCGGCGTGCCGGTGATATCGTAGAAGGCGCGGGCATCGAACGTGATGGCGACGTCCCGCTCCGGGAGGTAGAACGCGACGGCATGGGCGCCGACGGGGTGGTCCTCGGAGAACGGCTCGTCGATGGCGGTCAGGTAGTGGCGTATCTCCGTCCGCCGGCGGCTATCGCCGCTCTGGCTGGCGTCCGGGGTTACCTCCGGATCGGGGTAGCGCCACCGGCCGACCGCGAACACCGCAGCGAAGACGACACTGAGCAGGACACCGAACAGCGTCCCCGTTATCAGCCAGCCCGGTAGCTCCGCCAACGTCCCGAACACATCCGCGGTACGCGGGGACACCGTAAGAACCCAACGGAGCCGGCGGGCCTGATCCGCATGCCGGCGGCCGTCTATTCAGCCGATGTACCGCAGGTCGTCGTCCGGCGAGGGCCCCTGCTCCATTTCCTGTATCTTACGGACGACCTCCTCCATCTCCTCGGCGCGCTCCTCCAAGGAAGAGACATCGACCTCGAACCCCAGCACCTCCTCAAGTACCCCCAGCACGGCGCGGGCGCTCTTGGGGTCGACCAGGTAACCGGAGGTCTCGCCCATCAGACACGCCGCCGGGAGGCCACGGCGCTCACCAAGGCCGAGCAACAGCCCCGAAACGCCCACGATACCGCCCGCCGGCTCGTCCTCACGGAACTCCACATGCTCCTCCAGTTCCGCCAGCAGGTCGTCGTCGGACGCAGCCGCGATAACGTCATACTCCTCGATAAGCTCGCCGGTCGGCACCCCCCCAAGCGCGAACGCCTTCTCCACGCCGAACGACGCCGCCACGTCGAGGAGGGTGTCGGTGAGCCGGTAGTGGCCGGCATTGTCCTGGGCCTGGTGGTCGCCCGTGAGCACCAGCAGATCCCGGCCATCCTCCATAGGGAGGGTATGAAACTCCACGCAGGCTAGCTCCGAGCGGCCCTCCTTGACGGTCACCTGTGGTGGGAAGTGCTCGGAGTACACCCGCCGTACGAGCGTCGCGTCGAACTCTTCGAGGAGATGCTCGGCCGCGAGCTTGCCAACGTGGCCCACCCCTGGGAGCCCCTCGATTAGCACCGGATCGCGGAGCTCCGTCTCAGCGACGTGTTCGATGTCGAACTCGTCCATGAGGCCTACTGGCGCCTGCGGCGCTTAAGTGCCCGTCGGTACTCCCCGTAGCGGTCCGTCGGATCGAACGGCGCCGGCGAGCTGTTACGGGCGGGCGACCCACACTCCGGGCACTCCTCGCTGAGGGTGTAGACGGGTCGGTCGTGATTCTCGCGCCAGGCCGAGCAGACGTGGATGTCCGACTTCACGTCTCCTCCTCGGTCTGGCGCTCGCGGTGGAACTCCCCGCTGCCGCCACGCTCGCCGATGGCCGCGATAGCGCGGTCGGCGCTCTCCTCAAGCGCGCTCTCAGCGATCTTGTAGGAGGGCGCCCGCACCTTAATCCGGTACTCCGGCGCGCCGACGTAGGTGACATCAAGCTCCACCTCTTCAGAGGGCCCCGAGCCGTTGTCGCCGCCCTCGGCTGCCTGCAGCGCCGCGCGCACGTCGTCGACGCCCTGTGACCCCGGCGAGCGGAGGTGGACGTAGCCGGTGACATCCACGTACGGCACGCTCACGTTCTCGCGGGCGGTCTCGACGACGGCCTCGATCTCCTCCTCGGTGAGGTCCGTCTCCGAGAGCGCCTCGGCGCCCCGGACAGCGGCTGCTTCGAAACCGTCGTACAGCGAGCCGAACCCGGCCAGCAGCTCGTTGGCGACGGAGGTGTATTGCTCGTCGGAGACGTCCTCACCGAAGGCGATGGTCATCCACTTGTCGGCCTGCTGCTCGTTTTTCCACTCCTGTATCTTCTCGGAGCGCTGGTGATCGTTGACGTCCTTTATCGAGAGGTCGATCTGCTGGGCATCCTCGTCGACCCCGAGCACCTTGCAGACGACCCGCTCGTCCGGACTGACATGGTCGCGGATGTTCTTGATCCAGCCGCTAGCGACATCGCTGACGTGGACCATCCCGCGTTGGTCCTCGTACTCCATCAGCTCCACGAACACGCCGAAGTCCTCTATCTCGTCCACCCGGCCGACGACCAGTTCGCCCGGCTCGGGCCAGCCCGTGAATCTCAT
>CAZLOO010000195.1:0-5104 GCA_964561055.1 uncultured Halobacteriales archaeon | reverse complement strand
ACACGTCCGACTCGCAGAACGACTCCAAGCGCTCGCGCGCGGCGGCCGTGCTCGCGGGCGGCACTGTCGGCTCGGGCTCGTTGAACCCCAGGTCGGCGAGCGTCGGGAGCGGCCCCGGCTCCTCTGGCGCGACGAGCGTGTCGCCGTCGGGTGTCGGTCGGGGGGGCTCCTTCTCGCGGTCGCGCCACTTCTTCCAGAAGTAGCTGTACACGGAGTAGGGGTCGCCGGCATTGGTCGTTATCGAGCCCGGCTTGTGGTGGAGGTCGTCGTGGTAGCGCTCTGTCGCGAGACCGGCGTCCTTGCAGGCGGTGAGGACGGCCTGCTCGCGCTCCCGACCCAGCCCGGAATAGTCGCGGTTCCAGACAACCCCCTCGGCGCCGTGGCGCTCGGCCAGATCGACCAGTACCTCAGCAGGGTCGTCTTGCCGGAGCGCGAGGCCGCCCCCCCGCTCGCGGTAGTCCTCGCGTAGCGACTCCAGGGCGTCCAACATGAACCGCACCCGTGGTGGGGAGCCGTGCTTCAGCACAGCGCGGTCGAAGGCGAACGCCGGCAGGACGGGCCCGTCACCGCTCGCGGCGCGGGCGAGCGCCGTGTTGTCGCTCGCCCGCAAGTCCCGCCGATGCCAGTGAATCCACATACGCGTAGATGTGCGGCCCCGGGCCTAAATCCCCGGATGTGGTGCCGCCCCGGCTCCTACCCGTCACGGGCGTTGCGCTCTGCCCACGGGCTAAGTACCGCGTACACCGCCTCATGCATCGGGGCGTCCACCCCGTGTTCGCTGGCGGTCCGGACCACCTCACCGTGGAGCGCCTCCAGTTCCATCGGCTTGCCGTTCGTGAGGTCGTAGTGCAGCGAGGAGAGCGCGTCATGCTCCAGGTCCTCGGCGAAGGCGGTCCAGCGTTCGACCAGTCCGTCGGGAAGGTCGGCACCCGCGGCCTCGCCGACTGCGACCGCCTCTTCGACGAGCCGTCGGAACAGCTCCCAGGAAGCCTCCGTCGAGCGGATCTCGCCGATAGGGAGCCGGACGGCCGCGGTGGTGCCGGCCTGGGCGCAGATGAACGCCGCCTTTTCCCACAGCGCCGCCGCCACGTTGTCGACCACGGTAGCCTCGACGTCGGCCTCCTCACACAGCGCGGCCAGCCGCTCGGCCCGCGCGGAGCCGCCACCCTCCAGTTCGCCAAAGGTGATCGACCCTGGGCCGCCGGTGTGTTCGATGACACCCGGCTCGGCGATGGTAGAGAACACGTACGCTACGCCCCCCAGCACCCGCTCGCTCCCGAACCGGTCGGCGAGCACGTCCTCGTTGGTAAGCCCGTTCTGCAGGGACAGGAGGCCGGTGTCCGGCCCGACGAGGGGATCGGCTGCCTTCGCAACCGATTCCGTGTCGAAGGACTTCACGCAGACGAGCACGAAATCACAGACCCCGACATCGGCAGGGTCGTCGGTCGCCGGCAGGTCGACGTGGAAATCACCGTCAACGCTGTGGACGGTCAATCCTTCCTCCCGGAGCGCTGCAAGGTGGTCGCCGCGGGCGATTAGATGGACGTCAGCGCCCGCCTGAGCCAACCGTCCGCCGAAGTAACCGCCGATTCCGCCGGCGCCGTAAACGGCGATACGCATGGTGGGGACTCGCGAGCCCGCTATTTCCCGCTTGTCCCTACTGCCCGACGAGCCGGTACAGCATCCCCCCAGCATTGCCTGGGGCAGGGGAGCGCTCTGCGTAGTAGACTGCATCGCCGGTCACGAGCGCGCCGCTCGTGGCCCGCCCCCGGCCATCGGCGTGCCAGGCCTCCTCGCCGCTCCTAGCGTCGATGGCGTACAGCCGGCTGTTGTAGGAGCCCGCGAGCACGTGCTCCGGAGTCCGGGTGACCGCGCCGATTACCCAGCCGTCCGCGTCGAACCTCCACCGCTCGGTCCCAGTCGCGGCGTTGAGCGCGTACACGTGCCGGTCGTGGCTGCCGACGTACACGTCCCCGTCGGCGACGGCCGGCGCGGACATCACGTCGGCGTCGGTAGCGAACGACCACCGCTCGGTGCCGTCCGCCAGATCGACCGCGTACACGGTGCCGTCCCAGGAGCCGAACACGGCGAGGCCGTCCGCCGTCGCGACGGGACCCTTGATTGCACCGTCCGTGGGGAACGTCCAGGTCCGCTCTAGTTCAGGGAACGTCCAGGCGTAACAGACGCCGTCGTTCGAGCCGACGACAAGGCGGCCGGCCCGCCGATCGATAGCGATCGTCGAGTGGGGATGGTCGGTGGGGCGGCTGTCCGTCCAGCGCTCCTCGCCCGTGGCGGCGTCGACTGCTGCAACGCTGCCGCTCGGGGTCGAGAACTCCACCGCGATGTAGCAGACCCCGTTGTAGTACACCGGCGAGGACCCAATGGCGTCGGCCAGCGGGGTGCGCCAGCGCCGGTCCCCGGCGTCCAGGTCCCACGCGCTGAGAGCGCCATCGTAGGCGCCGACGTAGGCCACTCCGTTGGCGACCGCGGGCGTGCCGTGGACACCCCGGGTCGCGTCGGTAACGGTTGCCTCCCAGCGTACATCCCCGCCGGGCCCGACCCGCCGGAGGACGCCGGTGTCGCCGGCGATCAGCACGTCGCCATCCGGGAGGGCGACGGGAGTTGACTTCGCGGCCGTGTGCTCGCCGCGGTTCACTGGGAGCGACCAGTCCACTTGAACCGCGCTGGGGGCCGACCGGTCGACGTACCCCTGGTTGCGGAGGCCGCCCTGGAACTGTGTCGTGGCGAACTCGGCGAGTCGCGTCTCCGCCAGCGGGTCGAGGTCGCCCGTCCGTCCGAGGCCCTGGCAGCCGGCGAGCGCACCCAGCCCGGTTGCCCCAGCCGCGCTGAGGAATCGCCGTCGCGTTGGCATCGTCGTACAGCCGGCCGTCCGCGGGTATAAGTTCACCTCACTCGACGCCGAGTATCTCTCGCGCCTCGTCGGGGGTCGCGGGCTCGCGCCCGACCGCGTGCACCATGTCGACCGCGTGCTCGACGAGTTCCGGATTTGTCGCCATCTCCCCGTCGGGCAGGTAGAAGTTGTCCTCTAGGCCCACCCGGACGTTGCCGCCCATCGCCAGCGCCGCGCCCACCAACGGCCACTGGTCGCGGCCGATGCCGATCACCTGCCAGGTGGAGTCGGGCGGGAGCGACCGCACCTGGCTCGCGAGATTCTCGACAGAGGCCGGGATACCCCCAAGCACGCCCATGATGAGGCTGAACTGCAGCGGCGGCTCCAGGTCGCCGGCCTTGACCAGCGGGCGGACGTTGCCGATGTGACCGGTATCGAAACACTCCAGTTCGGGGATGACACCGGCCTCGTCCATCGCCCGCACGAACTGGCGGATCTCCGCGAAGGGGTTCTCGAACACCATGTCGAAGACGAACTCCCCGCGGGAGTCGCTGTACTTGGCGTAGTTCATCGAGCCCATGTTCAGCGCCGCCATCTCGGGGGCCACCTCCCGGACGTATTCGAGGCGCTTCTCGGCGGGTACGTCGACGGCGCCGGTCGAGAGGTTCAGCACCACGTCCGTCCGCTCGCGGACCTCTTCTTGGATTTCGGCGTACGTCTCGCGCTCGAAGGTCGGGGCGCCGTCGGGGGTGCGCGCGTGGACGTGGACCACTGCGGCACCGGCCTCGCGGGCGGCGGCGGCGTCCTCTGCGATCTCCTCGGGCGTGTAGGGGATGTACTCGCACTGCTCGCGGGTGGTGAGCGCACCGGTCAGCGCCGCCGTCACCACCGCGCGGTCCGGGTCGTTCCCCTTCGTCCCCTCCATCATCGGCCCTTCCACTCCGGGTCGCGGTCGGTCAGGAACGCCTCCACCCCCTCCTCGGTGTCCTCGCTCAGCGCTAACAGCGCTATCACCTCCTTCAGGTAGGACAGCGCGTCGTCGTACCCCATGTTCCGCTGTGCATAGTACGCCTCCTTCCCCATCGACAGCATCACGGGACTGTTACGCGCGACGGCGTCAACGGTCTCCTCGAGGCAGTCTTCGAACGCCTCAACGGGGTGGACCTCCGTGACGAGGCCGATTTCCTTCGCCTCGCCCGCGCTGATGTGTTCCCCGGTGAACAGCAGCCGCAGCGCCTGCTTCTCGCCGACGGCGCGGGTAATGGGCGCCATCGCCTGGGCGGGGAACAGCCCCACCCGGACCTCGGGAGTGCCGAACTCCGCGTCCTCGCTGGCAACGACGAATTCACAGGCGGCCGCCAGCCCGCAACCGCCCGCCAAGCAGTAGCCCTCCACCGCGGCGACCGTGACCACGCCGGCGTCCCGCATCGCCCGAAGGAGCCGCGCCAGCCCGGAGAAGTTCTCCCGGTAGGCTTGGGCCCCTCGTCCGATGGGCATCTCGCTCATATCCCCGCCCGAGCAGAACGTACCGCCCGCGCCGCGGATCACGAACACTCGCGGGTCGCCATCGCTCGCAGCCCCGAGCGCGTCGATCAGTCCCTCGATGACCGCCTCATTGAGCGCGTTACGCTTGTCCTCCCGGTCGATGGTCGCCCGGACGACCAGACCGTCAGGCGAGGTTTCCACCCGCAGGTCCTCGTTCGAGAGCCCCGCGTCGTCCATGCCCCCTGGGCAGGCCCGCCGACAGATGGCTCTTTCCCCGCTCCCGGTGCGGTACGCTCATACGCCGCCAACGAGAGGCGACCGCATGGACGCTGTCGTCTCGCGCTCGACCGTCGCCGGGCGGGTGCGCGCGCCGCCGTCGAAGAGCTACACCCATCGCGCGGTTCTCGCCGCGGGGTACAGCGAGGGTGCCCGGGTGCTCTCACCGTTGCTGAGTGCCGACACCCGGGCTACCGCCCGCGCCGTTGAGGCGTTCGGCGGGGTCGTCACCGAGGATGGCGACGCCCTTGCGGTGACGGGGTTCGGCGGCCGACCCGACGTTCCCGAGGACGTCGTCGACTGCGCCAACAGCGGGACGACGATGCGGCTGACGACCGCGACAGCCGCGTTGAGCGACGGGCTGACGGTGCTGACGGGCGACGACTCCCTGCGATCGCGTCCCCAAGGCCCCCTGCTGGCGGCCATCGGGAGTCTCGGCGGGCGTGCGGACTCCACCCGGGGCAACGGCCAGGCGCCGCTGGTCGTGGGCGG
>CAZLOO010000194.1:0-5105 GCA_964561055.1 uncultured Halobacteriales archaeon | reverse complement strand
GGCGTTGAACGCGAACGGAGAGTATGAGCCTCCTGCCGAAGATTCCGGCCAGAGCGGGAGTCCACGCGAAAGCCCCACCCTCACCGAAGCGAGGTCGTCAGACCGAGCGAAGTAGGGGGTGGTAGTTTACGCCCGGCCGTTCAGCGGGCAGACGAAGAAGTTCGGCGGGGCACCTTCGATGTCGGGACGGCCCTTGGAGATCGTCAGTTTGCCGGCCTCCTCGGCCGCCAGCACCTCCGCCTCGGAGGTGAGCGGCTCCTCGAGCGTGACGCCGTCGGCCAGCTGCGCGCTGAAGTGGACCCACTGGCCGCCGTTCCAGTCGCGGTCGCCGGGGGCCGACTCCGAGACGAACGGGGAGCCGCCGCCGTTGACGCCGCCGTTCGGCGGCAGCGAGGCCGTCGTCCCGTCGTTGACGAAGTAGATGTCGTCGTTCGGCTCTGGCTCCTCATCGAGCACGTTCACGACGTTCGTCCGCCAGAGGACCCCGTTGGCCCACACGCGGCCGAAGCTCTTGCCGTTGCCTTTCTCGTCGCCGTTCCCGGGATTCGCGGCGGCGGTTCCCGCACCGACTGTGAGCGCGGCCAGCGCCGCGCCGCTCGTCTGCAGTACACGCCGTCGCGACAGGGGGGTGTTCGATGTCATGAACCCATCCGGTAGGGGGAGTGGGTGGTACAAACCGATTTTCCGAACTACAGTCACCCTTCCTCCCGGATGGGTCGCAACTCCGTCTAGAATTGGTGGGCGAACAATATCACGCTGGTCGTGAACCGGACCCCGACGGGTCAGCGCATCGAGACGTAGGTGAGGAAGGTCAGCGCCACCGCCTGAAGCGCCCGCAGGATGGCGACCACCTGCTGGACGCCCGGGTCGGCGGAGTACAGCGTCTCCATGCTGAAAAAGAAGTAGATGGCGACGGCGTTCTCGACGAGCATCACGGCACCGAACGCGACCAGCCCGGCGATCAGTCCCGACCGGAAGGTCCGGTAGTTGCGCACCCAGATCGTCGTCAGCACCCCCAGCAGAATGACGTTCACCGCCGCGAGAGCACTGGCAACCATGATGAACGGCCCCATCGACGCCATCAGCCGTCCCCCTCCGGGCTGGCGCCGGCGTCGGTGTCGGGTTCGGCGGGGACGTCAACCTGCTCGATGATGCGCTCGAATTCCTCGTGGTGGTGCTCGAATCGGTCAGTGAGGAAGTAGAGCTTCCCGTAGTCACCGCCGCCCGGCTCAATGACGTCGTGGTCCTTTAGCATGTCCAAGTGATGTCGCACCGTATTATAGTCCACGTCAAGTCGCTCGGCGAGTTGGTTAGCATTGCGCGGCCGCTCGGACAGCGCGCGGATGATTCGCGCGCGGTTGCCGCCGCCGCGCGTGCCGGCCAGCAGGTACCACAGGGCCTTCTCCATCTACAGTCCCCCCTGTCCCGTGGTCTCTTCACTCCGGCGGTCACTGGCTGTCAGGGCGTCTCACCCGCCGCGGCGGCCGTCTGTCACCGCCGTCGGTTCGGTACTCGGTACCCGGCCTTTCCATAGGCCCTCAAGATGGAGCAGGTACAAACGGGTTGTGCGAACTCCGTCTAGAATTCCCCCGAAGACACAAGCTGTTCCCCTCTCAATGTCAGTTATGCCAGAGGGCGGGCGGCCGTGTCCGGAGTGCGGCGAACAGATGTTCGAACGCCACTGCAAGTACGTCTGCCCGAACCACGGCGTCGTGTACGACTGCGCGGACACATTCTACTGAGCTGGCCGGCCGACCAGCCGGTCGTACACCGGGCCAGCGAGCAACAGCGCCGCCAGCGCCACCGCCCCCGCAACCAGCGGCAGCGGCGTCACTGGTCCCGTCGACAGCGATCCCATTGACGCGCCGGCGACGACGCCGGCCAGCACCCACGGCGATTCCCCGAGGACTGTTCCCGCGAGGAAGGGGCGGAGCCCGACCCCCGCGAGTCCGGCACCACAGGAGATGACGTCCGTGTGGACCGGCGCGAGCCGCGCACCAACGACACCCCGCAGGTCGCCAGTCGCTCCGACATACGCCTCCCCCTTGGCGGCGGCCCACCCGATGGGGCCCTGCTCGGTGCGGCCCGCGCGAGCCAGCAGATAGGGCGGCAGCGTCGTCAGCACGGCGCCCGCGAGCGCGACTGGCAGGCCCGCGAGCCCCAGCGCGTAGCCCACGCCCGCGGAGACGAGGCTGATGGGCCACGCGACAATCGGCCGGAGGAGGTACACGGCGGCGAGCGCCCCCGTGAGGAGGAGCGGTCGATGGGTCAGCTCCGCCAGCCCCGCCAGGACCGCGCGGGTCGGAACGAGCAGCGCCGCGGCAAGGACGACGAGCCCCAGCCCCGCCAAGCCGGCGAGCTGGCGGCGAGTCGCCCGTTCCATGCTCGGGGCTGTGCCGGGAACCGGCATACGCCTTCTGGTCGCAGGGGGACGGAGAAGCGTCATCGCCCGGTACCGGCGGTGGGGTTTTAGTACGCTCCCCCCGCCGAGGGCCGCATGCAGGAACCCACACTCACGCCCGAGCGGGTGATCGCCGACTTCGTCGCGGGGCTCTCACCGGGGGCCGTCCCCGACGACGCCGTCCGGACCACCGAACGGGCGTTCGTGGACACCGTCGGAGTCACCCTCGCGGGGGCGCAGGCCGACGCGGGCGAGCGGGCTGGCCGGTTCGCCGAACTGTACGGCGCGGACGATGGCGCGACCCTGCTCGGCCGCGAGAGCCGAGCGGCGGTGCCGGCGGCGGCGCTGGCCAACGGGACAGCGGGACACGCGCTGGACTACGACGATCTCTGCTGGGCGATGGACGGTCATCCGAGCGTGCCGCTGGTGCCGGCGGTACTGGCGGTCGGCGAGCACGTCGGCGCGACCGGCCGCGAGGCCGTTACGGCCTACGCCGCCGGCTTCGAGACGATGTGCTCGCTGGCGGGGCCGGTCAGCCCTCGGCACTACGAACTGGGCTGGCACGCAACCGCGACGTTCGGCACGTTCGGTGCGACGGCAGCGGCCGCGTACCTGCTGGGCGCGGACGCCGACACCGTCCGCCGGGCGCTGTCGATCGCGGCATCGATGCCCGCGGGGCTGAAGCGCAACTTCGGCTCGATGACCAAGCCCTTGCACGCCGGTCTCGCGGCCCGCTCGGGAGTCACCGCTGCACTACTCGCCGATGACGGATTCACCGCCGATGAGGCGCCCGTGAGCGGCGAAAGCGGCTTCTGGGACCTGTACGCCGATGGCGCCGAGGAGGAGATCCCCCGCCCGGGCGACCCCTGGGCGCTCGTCGAGACGGGGATCAACGTGAAGGCGTACCCGTGCTGTTACTTCACCCATACTACCATCGCCGCGACGGCGTCGCTGATCGCCGGGAGCGGGGCAGGGCCGGGCGACATCGAGCGTATCGAGGTGCGGGCCTCCGCGGGCGCGGGCGACGCGCTGGTCCACGCCGACCCCGCGACCGGTCTAGAGGCGAAGTTTTCCATGGAGCACTGCGCGGCTGCCGCCGCGGTCCGCGACCGAGTGGGTCTGGCGGAGTTCACGGACGACGCCGCCCGGGACCCGACGCTGTCGGCCCTGCGTGAGCGGGTCGACTTCGAGGTGGACCCGGGCCTGCCGTATGACGCTCACGCCGCGACCGTGGCCGTCGTGACCGCCGAGGGCCGGATCGAAGAGCACCGCGCCGACCCGCCGGGCATCCACGACGACCCCCTAAGCGGGGCGGAGCTGCGCCGGAAGTTCATGGAGTGTGCGACTGTCGCTCTAGACGAGGAGCGCGCGGCCGCCGCCCACGATCGGCTGGACGCGCTCGCCCGGCAGACGTCGCTGGCCGGCGCGCTGTCCGGGCTGTAGCCCCCTCGTCAGCTTTATGCGCGGTTCGTACCCACACCGAGCATGGCCGGACCGATACGCTGTCCTGTAGACCTGAGCGACGGGCAGGCGCTGGTACGGGACAACGTTAGGGAGATCTGCGAGGACTTCGACGACGAGTACTGGCGCGAGAAGGACCGCCAGGCGGAGTACCCCACGGAGTTCGTGGACGCGCTCGCCGAACACGGCTGGATGGGTATTCTGCTCCCCGAGGAGTATGGCGGCGCCGGCATGGGTACCGAGGAGACGGTGGTGATGATGGAGGAGATCGCCGCCAGCGGCGGCGGATTCGCCGCCTCGCAGGCCATCCACGGCGGCGTATACAATTCCGTTCCGATCGTGGAGTACGCCGACGAGGCAATGAAGGAGGACCTGCTCCCCGGTGTGGCCGCCGGGGACATCTCCATCCAAGCGTTCGGGTTGACCGAGCCCAATGCGGGCTCCGACTCCACCTCCATCGAGACGTTCGCCGAGCGCGACGGCGACGAGTACGTCGTCAACGGCGGAAAAATCTGGACCTCCCGGCTCGACCACAGCGACTACCTCGTGCTGGTCGCCCGCACCACATCCCGCGATGAGGTCGAGAAGCGCACCCACGGCATCTCGATGTTCCTCGTGGACGTCCAGGCGGCCCTCGACCGAGGGGAACTGGAGATGGAAGCCATCCCCAAGACCGCCAGCGAGGCGGTTCACGCCTTCCAGATCTGGTTCGACGACATGCGGGTTCCGGCGCGCCACCTCATCGGCGAGGAGGGAGAGGGGTTCTACCAGGTACTCGACGGACTCAACGAGGAGCGGCTGGTGATCGCCGCCGAGTGTATCGGGCTCGGCGAGGCGGCGCTGGGGCGCGGGGTCGAGTACGCCCGCCAGCGGGAGGTGTTCGGCCGGCAGATCGGCAAGAACCAGGCGATACAGCACCCCCTCGCGGAGGCGTACATGCACCTCCAGGCGGCGAAACAGCTCACCTACGACGCTGCCCGGCGGGCTGGGGACGCCCCGCGCGAGCAGGTGGGCGTGCTCGCCAACACCGCGAAGTACCTCGCCGCGGAGGCCGCCCACGCCGCGGCCGACGCGGCCGTCCAGACCCACGGCGGCTTCGGCGTCGCCCGGGAGTACGACGTCGAGCGCTACTTCCGGGAGGCACGGCTCACCCGGCTGGTGCCGATCACCCAGCAGCTGGCGCTGAACTACGTCGCCGAGACGGAGCTGAACCTGCCGCGGTCGTACTGACCGAACGGGTCAA
>CAZLOO010000193.1:0-5107 GCA_964561055.1 uncultured Halobacteriales archaeon | reverse complement strand
GCCGGCGGATCGAGGACTCGGCGGGGTTCTCCGAGGACCAGACCGACCCCATCTCCACCGACGACCGCGAGGACCAGCAGCCTCGCGAGGAGACGCCGCCGACCCAGGACGACTGACCCGGCGACGCCTTCCGGGCCGTCAGTCGCTGCCCGCGCCCGACGGCCCTGGCTTTTGATTCGCATCGAAGCGCGACGCCACGACGGTGGGGCTATCCCACCGGTGGGCGCATCCCCCGAAGCGAGTCCGCCGACGGTGCCCACGGACTGTGTGCGAATGCCTTTACACGACCCGAGTGAAGATCCGGGGATGACAACGGACAGAGACGACTTGCTCGACGGACTCAGAAACTCCCAGGGACCGACGGCCAGCGCCGAGGGCACTGGTGTCGAGCAGTACCTTCAGGACGTGATCGAAACGCTGGGCCGCGAGATAGACGAACTGGAGGCACGGGTCGAACAGCTGGAAGACGACGCCTGATCTCGGCGGTCGTCGTCGATGGCTGCGGGGGCCATCAGTCGTCACACGGCGGCGTCGCGCACGGCGCCGCGTTCGGAGCCGCCCGTTGGTCCCGGAGGCGGCGCAGTTCGGTACGGAGCGTGGACCGCTCGACCAGCCCGAACCCTGCCACGACGACGGCGAACCCGAGGACCGTCCAGCCCGAGACCACCGCGCCGAGCAGCACCCACCCCAGCAGCGCGGCGACCACGGGCACCGCGTACGCCACCAGGTTCGCCCGGACCGCCCCGACTCGCTCGAGCAGGCCGAAGTGAATCGCGTACGCGACCGCCGTCGAGGGGACCCCAACGACCAGCACGCTCGCGACCGTCATCGAGCCGATCCCGACGACGCTGGCGGGCGACTCCCCGGCCGCCAGGCTGACGAGATGGAGTACGAGCGCGCCGACGGCCATGGCCCAGGCCGTCAGCGGGACACGCTCCATCCCGGGGTCGATCCGCTGGAGCAGGACGCTCCCGAGCGCGACGGCCCCGGCGGCGCCCGCCACGAGCAGCTGTCCGAGGACGCTCGCGTTAGCGACCGCCGACGGGGACGGCTGGACGATGATGACAACACCGGCCAGCGCCACCCCGATACCGAGCGCGCCGAGCCGGGAGAGCCGATCGCCCAGCACCCACCAGGCGATCACAGGCGCCAACACCGGATTCAGTCCGTACATGATCGACGCCATCGCAGGGGTGGTGCTTCCCTGACCCAGGAACAGCAGGCCGTTATTCAGCGCGACCAGGAACAGCCCCGCCACCCCGATGCCCAGCAAGTCGCTGCGGCTCCCCGGGAGCCATGTCGACCGCGGGCGCGTGAGCGCCACGTAAGCCAACAGCGCGATGGCCCCCACGTCGAACCGAAGGCTGGCGAACAGGATCGGTGGGAGTTCGCGGAGGCCGGTCTTGATCGCGACGAAGGCACTGCCGAACAGGACGGCGAGCAGGACGAACAGACCGGCGTCGCGGTAGCGTGCGGGGACTGTGGGACGGTTCAGAGTCGGAAGCGGCGTGGCCGAGTTCAGCCGGACCACCCGCTCAACGGTGTGTAACTCACTACCGTTTGTAGGGGCCGAACAGATAAGAGGGCTACGCGAGACGTGGTGCCACGAGCCGGAGGAACACGTCACAGTGCCGGCCGCCGATGGGCCGGATTGCCCTACTTTACAATACCGTCGTTCTCGTCCGGGTCGAGAGGCCCCCGACACGCCCACTCAGGTCGTCGTAGGCGCTGTCGCTGGAGACGATGGTCTCCGTGGAGCGTGTGGTATGGGACGTGTCGAGCGTGGTCTGTCCCCGTCGATGTACGCGGAGGCCTGATACACGACGTCCGGGTCCCGGCAGTAGGTCGCCTGTTCCGGGATCGCCGTCACGGCTCGCTCCTGGTCGACCCCGAACCGTTCCTCGAAGGGGGACGATTCGGTGAGCGTGGCCAGCGACCCCTCGAGATCATCTCCGTGGTCTGTGAGGCGCTGCTCGGCACGCGGGCTCAACCGGTTGTCGTCCTCTACCAACGCCAGCCAGGAATCGAGGTCAGCGTACATGCTCGCCCGCCTGCTCGCGTGTTGTCTCGTCGGCTGCCTGCTCGCGTTCAACGAGCCAGGTTTCTCTGAGGTCCTCGGACACGGCCGCCCGGAGCTCCTCGAGAGGGTTGCCGGGAATCGGCACCAGCTTGAGTGCCCTGGAGATTCTCCCGAAGGCCTGACTCGCGGCTCGTAGACCGGACGAATGGGAGCCGCCCCTTCGAGAACGCTCGGGCTACGGGCCGTGGATGAGCTACCGACGGCGGGGAGAGCGTACCGGCATCGAATCGGCTGACCGGCACCCCGAACGACTGGAGACGTGCTTCCGGACAACTGGCTCCCCGGTCAGTCGTGACCGGGGTCGTCCTCGAAATCGTGGACCTCGATGGCGACCTGGCCGTTTCCCCAGAGGACCACGACGGCGTCGTGGGTGGTAAACTCGACTTTGATCGTGTCCTCGTCACCTTTCTGGCGGAACAGTGCGTCCAGGGCGTCCGGATTGATGCTGCGGTACAGCACACACTCATCCTCCGTGATGTCGCGGTCCTTCGCTTCCGAGAGCGCACTGACGACGGCGACGCTCAGTTCCTCGTCCTCGTCGGGTCGGTACCTGAGAGTCGGGGGACCGGACGGCATACCTGTTATTTATCATGAACAGGGAAAAATCACGGCACGGCTGACGACGATCCATGGTGCCGAGCGGCGGTAAGTGGGCCCTGCCTCGGCGCTGGGCCGGCCCCTCGCGGAGCCAGTTGGCGGGCTGGCCAGGTCAGCACGATTCGCCGTGAAGCCTCCGGTCGCAAGGAGTGAACACAGTGAGTGAGCACATCCCATCAGGGCGAGCGAGTCGGACGGGGTGATTTAGACACTACCCATCCGCAGGACGGGCTTGATCGTGGTGCCCGCCTCGGCGTCGTGGATGGCCTGGTGGATCTCCTCGAACTCGTAGTGAGTAATAATCTCGTCGAACGGGAACCGACCCTGTTTCCAGAGGTCCAGCAACGTCGGGACGAAGAGTTCGGGGATGGCGTCCCCCTCGATGATACCTCGGAGCTTGTGGCCGAAGTGGAACGTATGCATATCGAGGCTCACTTCGGTGCCGGCGGGGGCGGCGCCGATGAGGCCACACTCCCCGGGTATCGTCGTGCACTCGACGGCCTGTCGGAGCACTTCCGGGACGGCAGTCGTCTCGATGGAGTAGTCGGCCCCGCCGTCGGTGATGTCGTGGATGGCCGCGACGACGTCGTCCTCCGTCTCGGGATTCAGCGTGTGGGTCGCTCCAAGGTCGGCCGCCGTCTCGAGGCGGTCCCCGTTCAGGTCGACGGCAACGATCTCCGTGCAGCCGCTGGCGTTGGCGGCCGCCATCACAGCACTGACTCCGACCGAGCCGACCCCGAAGACGGCCAGCGACGACCCTGACTCCGGTTCCAGGGCGTTCATGACGGCGCCGGCGCCCGTCTGGATTCCACAGCCCAGCGGCCCCACGATGTCCAGCGGGACGTCCTCGTCCACCTGCACGATATTCTGCTCGGTGGCGATGGCGTGGGTCGCCCAGGAGGACTGGGCGAAGAAACAGCCGCTGACCGGCTCGCCGTCCCGGGATAGCGGGCTGGACTCGTCGTCCAGCCGGCGGCCCAGGAAGTTGTGCTCGTACAGGTTCTCGCAGTACGGGATCTTTCCTCGACGGCAGTTGCGACACTTCCCGCAGAAGTCGTAGCTCATCGCGACGTGGTCGCCCTCCTTGACAGTGGTGACCGCCTCGCCGACCGCCTCGACGACGCCCGAGCCCTCATGGCCGAGCACCTGCGGGTACGGCGGTCCGCCGTAGAAGTTGTCGGCCGTCGAGAGGTCGGTGTGACAGACCCCGGCGCTCACGACCCGGACCAGCACCTCGTTCGCGCGGGGCTGGTCGTCGAGTTCGATCGATTCGAGGTGCGGTTCCGCGCCCTCCTCCTCGACGACGGCTGCCTGGATTTGCATGGGTACGGCTAGCACAGTCCCAACGGCGCACTTAGTTGTTATGTCGCCGGACCCCGCCCGGAGCGGTCGTCTCGATTCGATAGAACGGCTTCCTCGGGTGTCCCGAGACATCCGGCTCGTCACAACGGTAGCCTTCTAGACTTGAATGATAACGATATACCCGGGAGATAAGTACGCTACCGAACTACGGGGGACCGATGGTCGAAATTCCTGACGAGCTCCGCTCTGTTTTCAGTGCGACTGTCCACGAACGCAACGGCGAGCACGTCGTCGAGATTCCCGAGACCGAACTCGCTCACGACACAATAGCCCCCGGCGAGACCTATCGGTTCGCCGTGCTCGAGATGCCGTCGGCGGCCACGAGCGACGGCGCCCAGACCACAGCAGACGCCGACGCCGGCCGGCAGCCGACGCCGCCGGTCGAGGAAGGTGAGGTCCGGGAAGTGACCGTCGAGGCGGTCGGCGACCAGGGTGATGGCATCGCCAAGGTCGAGCGAGGCTACGTCGTCATCGTGCCCGACGGCCGCCCCGGCGAGCAGCCCACCGTCGAGATCGTCGAGGTCCGCCAGAACGTCGCGTTCGCGACCAACGTCGAGTCGCCCCAACGGCGATAGCTGGGCCACGCGACGGTCGCGCTCGTTCATTTTGTGGCAGCGGCTCGGCGGCGCCGACCAGTTGAACTCAGTATCGGTTGCGACCGCCATCGAGGTACCGTCGTCGGGACCGGGGGCCCCTCAGTGGTGACGTCAGCACAGGTGTCGGTGCCTCGTTTCAGCGCTTCCCTTTCGGCGTTCTGAGTCCCATCGCCTCTGTCCTCGTAACTGTTGTCCCACACTCGCTGCATTCTCCCGATGGTATGGTGCCCGCTCATCTGCAACGGACTCGCTTGCAAAACTCCTCCGGGGCGGCTTCCGTTTCCACCGACAGTCGTCATACCCGGCTATGGATTCAGTTCGCCGAGGCGACGGGGGTGAACATGCCGCTGTCGGGCGCCCACTGCTCGAAGCTGGTCAGCTCCAACCCCAGGCGCTGTTCGGTCGCCTGGATGTCGATGTCGTAGCCGACGCGGTTGAACCAGTCGAACATGTCGGCCATCTCGTCGCCCAT
>CAZLOO010000192.1:3237-5110 GCA_964561055.1 uncultured Halobacteriales archaeon | reverse complement strand
CTACTGGGTCAGCGGTCGGGAGACACGGGCGCTTTGTATCGTGATTTCACTTTGTCCCCCTCCCGCCATTGCCAGTAGTAGTACCGGTTGTCGTTGATTTCTTTGATGGTAATCGTCGCTTTCGCAGGGACGTCCTCAGGCAAATCGTCGGCTGACTCGCCGTCCTCGTCGCCGTCATCGCCGTTCGGCCCGGATTGTTCCTCTTGCGCGTGTGACTTGTATGTCGCCAACACGTCAGTATACGCCGAGATCGATTGCAGCTGTTCAGGCGACAACCCATTGAGCGAATCGATGAGGTCGACTGGCAGATTACTGGGTGGCGTAGGTGGCTCAGAGGCCATCGGTACGCAACCTTAACCAACAGAGGAAGGAAAATCCACCGATTTGTTGGTTAAGTTTGAGGCGGCAGACTCGAGCGATTCCCTCCGTACCGGGATCTGGATGCTCACGCGGTCGCGAAAGCCGGCTCCCATGCTGAGATAATACTTGCTCCGAGGCATCCGGTGCCGGAGCCGAAATTGCGATCCGTGCGTCGGACAGCGGCACCGATCGGGATCGGGAGCGTGTCATGTGGCTGGTCCGGGTGGCCCACTGGGATACGCGACGGTCTTGAGATGACGTTGCCTCAGCGTCAAAGCCTATTGGGTGGGTGTCCGAGCGGTCGGTATGTCGAAGGTGGTCGGGTTGGACTGGGCCGCAAAGGGGTGGTTCGGTGTCATCTTGCGTGATGACGGCCGTTGGGACACTGATCTGTTCCCCACGATCTGGAGTGTCTGGAAACGCCACAGTGATGCAGACAGGATCCTGATCGACGTGCCAATCGGCCTTCCGGCTGAGGGCCGCCGGATCTGTGACGTTCAGGCGAAGCAGCTCCTTGGGCCCAGAGGGCGGAGTGTGTTTTATACACCGACGCGTGCAGCAGTGTATGAGCAGAATCTCGAAACGGCGAAGGAGATGAACGAGTCGCAGGCGGGGTTCAGCATTCAAAACCAGGCGTGGAGCATCGTCCCGCGGATACGTGAGGTGGACGAGTTCCTCGATATGAACCAGACCGCCAGGGACCGGCTCGCCGAGACCCATCCAGAGGTGTGTTTTTATGGGCTGAATAACCAGACCCCAGTCGACGAGCAGAAAACGACCGCCTCTGGGGTTGCACGGCGGCGGGAGCTCCTGGCAGAGGAATACCCAGAGGCGGGGTCGATAATCGAGAGGTGTCGCGACCGGTATACCATCCCGCGGTACGCACCGATGGTTCGCGACGTTGCGGACATCGTCGACGCCCTTGCGGCGGCGGTTACGGCACGGCGTGGCCCGGATGGGTGGCGGACGGTTCCCAGAGCCCCGGCTACGGATGACCGTGGGCTCCCGATGCAGATTCATTACCCAGGCCGGACGCAGCAGACCCGGCTTTCTGCACTCAATGATCATGGCTGAGGCCTCCCTGGTCGCAGACTGGGCCGTCGGCTCCGCGCAAGGTGTGAACGTGAGCGGAGTGCTGGCGCACGCGGCAAGGCGCGGACCCGCCACGATACGTGGGGAAGTCGGCCGGGGGAACGACGACCGTGTCGAGGCGGTCGCCCGGGCGCTGGCGCGGCCCGGATATGACGGGATCACCGCGGTCGATCGATCAAGGGCGGAGTATACAGCCTTGGAGAGGCTCTACGGAGGGGACTGGAACTCCGGCACATTGTGACCCCCTGGCCAGCGGGCCCGGACCCATCTATTGCGCGGTCAATTGGGAACGGAGTCGCTACTGGCGCAAGTGTGTCGAGACCGTCGAGAGCGACGACGGGCCGGTCTCGGTGATGGTCATCAAGCGACTCCTCGCGTCGTTCCTGAATTGTGACGTGACCGCGCACCGGATCACGGAGAA
>CAZLOO010000192.1:0-3137 GCA_964561055.1 uncultured Halobacteriales archaeon | reverse complement strand
GAGGCGATCGTCGACCATGTCCGGTCCTTCGGGCTCGATGACGACGACGCTCGCGCGCTGGTGCACGAATATACGATAGCGCTGTAGCGGGGCGTAGTAAGCTGCCCCCGCCCTACGGCGAGGACAGAGATGGTCTCGGTGGCCGCCGCGGATGGGACTGACTCGTTACTCTAACTGGTCGGTCACCTTGTGCGGGTTCTCGCCGAGCGATTCCAGGCTCTCGTTGACGAAGTAGAGATGCTCCCCGTCCGAATGGCTGAGCTCCCACCCGTTGGCGACGAGCGCTTCGAGCCGTTTGGCATAATGCTCTAATGCGTCGATGTACCCGTTGACACCGGCCTCGGTCGGGACGCCCCACCAAACTTCCTTAACATACAGGTGAATCTGAGCGACGTCATCATGCTGTTCAACCGTGAACGTGAACTCGTCGCCTTCGTACTCGACGCTGAGGGAGTGCGTCTCCATATCGCAGGCCAAACCCGCTCCGGCATAGGTATTTCTCATCGGCCAATACCCGATTGGCCCACCCGTCACGGCCACAGGCCGCCGCCACACGGTCACCATCGGAGGGAATGGGTCGCGTCGAACCAGTCGAAGAACCCGACCCCTGGGACCGGGGCCACCGTCACGGACAGCGGGAAAGCCCCGTTAAACATCTTCACGCGTCGACACCGACCTGATTCGAAGGCATCGACGACATCCCGGGGAAGGAGTACCTGAGCCCTGCTATCGGAGTCGCGAGCAACCCGCGGTTTCGACTCCTGGGTGATCGAGAGCCTGATGATTGGCCCGCCCTCGACGGGCTCTTGGAGCGGCTGGTCAAAGGTGAGAGTCGCGAGGTCAGCCTTCGTAAGCCGGATCCTGACGACCCACGCGTCGCCAGCGGATTGAATCTGCACTCGCTGGATCACAGTAACAGGCGCGGTGCAAGTTAGCGTTCCGCTTGGCGAGACACGCAGGCGTAGGCGTTACACCTCCCACGACGGATTAACCAACACCCCGGCCGATGTGCATGTCTGTTGGTTAAGAGCACCGGATCCATTCTTTAACAGCGAGGGGAAGGTGGTAGGATCGCTGCCGGTCTGATTGGAGGGATGGCGGCTTGTCGGAAGCCTATCGAATGCACGGTCCGCGGCGACGCGAGTTCGGCCTCGGTTAGAGTGCTATCACGCCCCGGCCAAGGCCAGGGCCTGCATCCTGGTATCGGTGGGGGGATACTGTCGGCACGGAGGGTGCGGGAAACTTCGGGTCATCACTTCCGCCGTGGTAAACACAAATTCTTGAGGACCCACACACTTCCTTGGGATGCATGCGCCTCGACGAGTATATCGAGGAGATGAAGCCGGATGCGGCGGCGGAACGCCGCCGCCTGGCGGAGGAGAAATCCTACGAGATCCTTGAGTATCTCGACGAGGTGGAAGGGCGGTTTAAAATCGCGACGCGCGATGATAGCCTCATCGGGAGCACGTCACCTGACATCTTCGTGGGGCGATCGAACTATCCGAACGTGTCGACAGGCATCCTGTCTCCGGTGGGGGCCGAGGAGCGTGCCAGCGAGTTCGAAACGGACGCCACCTGGTACCACCGCGGGCTCGATATCGAGCAGGTCCTCCAGTACCGAACCGGCCTATTGAACTCCAGCCGTGCAACGACCGCGAACGTGCACGACGTCTGGGACGGGTTCGTGGGCGTCCAGCGCGAGATCGCGATCGCCGACCGGCCGGTCGACGTCGAGATCGGACTCTCCGAACGCCCGGATCCGGACCTGTCACTGGATACCGTCCGCGCCCCAGCCGGGCCGCGTGCGGCCGCGCGGTCCGCCACGCTCACGGAGAATCCCCACGTCCCGCGGGCGGTGGAGAGAACGCTCGCGGACGATGACTGGACTGCCGAGGGGGCGATGAGGTATCTCTACCGGCGCGGGTTCGACGTCTACGAGATCAACACGATCCTCTCGGCGGGAGCGCTCGGCCGAGGCGACCAGCGCCGGCTCGTGCCCACGCGGTGGTCCATCACCGCCGTCGATGACACCGTCGGCAAGTACCTCCGTGGGACGATTCGGAACGCCCCGAGCATCGACACAGTGCAGGTGTGGATGAACGAGTACGTGGGGAACCGCTACTGGGTCATTCTGACACCCGGGCAGTGGGAGTACGAGTTCCTCGAGATGAAGTCTCCAGGGAGCGTGTGGAATCCGGACCCTGCCGGCCAGCTCTGGATGGCCAGCGCGCACGAAGGCTACGAGGGCCGGAGCGGCTACGTGGAGGAAACCGCTGGCGCCTACTACGCCGCCCGCCTCGGCGTCCTGGAGTACCTGAAGGACATCGGGCGGCAGGCGAAGGTGCTCGTGTTGCGCGAGGTGTCCGACGAGTACTGGGCGCCGGTCGGTGTCTGGCAGATTCGCGAGAGCGTCCGCAACGCCTTCGATGGCACCCACGGCGAGGCTGAAACGTTCCAGGATGCCGTCGCGGGGGTCCTACCGGAACTCCCGATTACGATGGCCGACCTCCGCCGGAAGTCACACCTGCTTTCCGGGCGGCAATCGCACCTGGGCGACTTCACCCCCACGCCTTGACCAGGGTGTTGGGATTCCCGGCGTTGCTCCTACCACCGCCCACCAGGCCCCGTTCGAGTGGGGCTACTCGACCGCCGAGGAGGGGACCGGCTTCGGGCTGGTTATCGTTGAGGAAATCGCCGCCGCCCACGGCTGGGACGTGACGGCGACAGCGAGCGCCGACGGCGGGACCCGGATCGAGATCTCCGGCGTCGCCGTCGTCGACTAACCTGCGCTCTCGAGCGGGGGCGAGGGTCCGGCATGATGGCTGGCGGGTGTCTCCTCGGGCCGCGGGAGCGGCCCCGCCGCAGCCGCCGATTCGCCGCCCGGGCCTCGTCAGATCGCCGGGGCCCCGCTCGTAGAGCCCGGCTCCTGTCCACGCCGCTCCGCCCTGAGGTGTCCTCGGGTCCCAGTGACTACCGCACAGGACGCCTGGCCCGGCCGAGCAGCGATGCGGAATCCCCGGCCAGCCTCGAAGCGGTGCCTCCGCACGCCTCTGGACCCGAGCCGTACATCGCGCTCGGGCGGACTACTCGGTTCGGCGACCTCCGCAGTCGCCGGGGCCGTTTCTCGGTCGTGGGGG
>CAZLOO010000191.1:4135-5121 GCA_964561055.1 uncultured Halobacteriales archaeon | reverse complement strand
GCTGGCTGTGCCAACCAGCCGGTACTCCTATCCCCAGACGGAGACTCGGAGTTACTTGCGTTGATGTCGCGGCGGATGTTCTCCGCCCCGTTCACGTCCGCATTATACGCCGCGTCACACGCCTCGCACACGTACAACCCCCGCTCGACACGCTGACTGTCGTCTTCCCGGCCACATACCGCGCATGTCTTCGATGTGCCTTCTTCGTCCACTTCCGCCACCTCGATTCCCCGCTCTTTCGCCTTGTACGTGAGAATCGAGGTGAAGCGGTCGAACGCCCATCCGTGCAAGTCCAAGTTCCCGTGCCGACCCCAGTTCTTTGCCTCCCCATCAGCGTCCTCGCGGACACCCTCCAAGTCACCGACGTTGATTCGACCCACCCCCTTCTCGACACACTGCTGGACGATGTGTTTGGCGAGGGCGTGGAAGAAGTGCCGCCGGCGCTCCAACCACTTGCGGTGCAACCGCGTGGCCCGTTCACCGCCTTAGTCGTCGCACGTGGCGATTTCTTTCGGGAAGTAGTAGCCGTCCTGCTTCAACCGATTGCCGGGGTACAGGTCGGCCTCCTCGGTGCTGTAGGCGACGGCAGCGAAGTTCGAGATGCCGAGGTCGATTCCCGCCGTCTCCTCGCCGGGCGCATCCGGGGTCTCCCGCTCGTGCTGGCAGACGAGGTGGAGCTCCCAGCGTTCCTTCGCGTTGTCGTAGACGGCTCGGACGTGCTGGATGTTCTCCACCTCGACATCGGGGCGCGTCTCGTATTCGACGAGGATGTATTCCCGAGCGCGTGGGTGTTCCTTGTGGTTCGCGCCCTTCGAGAGGCGGACGCGGTCGTGTTTGGGGTCGTGGCGGAAGCCTTTCTGCTTCCACGTCACCGTCGAACGAGGGTGTTTTTCGTGGACGCGGCGGCCCTCGTCGTCGTAGTAGTTCTGTTTGCGGTAGCCGGGCGGATTGTCCCGCGGGTCGTCCGAGGAGTACCACGAGTTGAA
>CAZLOO010000191.1:0-4125 GCA_964561055.1 uncultured Halobacteriales archaeon | reverse complement strand
CTCCAGAACCCGCTGACTGGACTGTGAGTGCAGTCCCTTGTATTTTGAATGATCCTTCAACTCGCGTTTGAGTGCCTCGTGGTCGGGAATCTCGCCCGTGTCTTCCCACTGTCGGCGGGCGTGGTAGTTGGCGACGTTCCATAGCTTGCTGGCGCTCCACCCGTGCCGGTCGAGCGAGTCCGCCACCTGTGAGTGGTTGCGGATTTTCGCTCGATGGGTGCGGTGGACGTCCAGCATCCGTTGGACGCCTCTATAACAGGTTATACCCGGTTTGTTTGTAAAATCTGGTGTCATAGGGTGGAATATCCGACCGTGCTATCGATGGTGGATTGTGGAGTGAATTGTCGGATTCATCCCGCGCCTGAAGGCGTTGGTATTCTCCTCGCTCTTTATAATCCGGACGGTCAGGGTCGTCATCTCCTCGAGCAGATCGCCCTCGTCGCCGGCGGACCACCGCCGATACAGTGTCTCAGTTTCATCGCCGATGGCCGCCGCGTACGCGGCGATCCGGTTGGGGCGAAACAGTGGCTGGAGCCGATTGCGCCGGTCCCGCCACAGGTCGTCGTCGTTCTCGATGAGACCGGTCCGGGTTAGCCGCGTCGTTCGCGTTGACTGGATGTCCGGCCGGCGGTGCCGCTCGGCGTCGTGAACCAGCACCCGCTGGGCAAGGGCCGAATCGGTGAGAGCCACGGGGACGAGCCCCGCGGAACTACTTTGTGCCGGTCGGACGCAGGTCCCGAGGTGCCAGTAGACACGAACTCGGAGGTCTGGACCGCCGGCGAACCGGAGCGCTCGACGAGAACAGACATCCTGGAGTTTCTCCAGTCTAGCCCGGATATGGCGTACTCCGTCCCGGAGATATCGGAGGCCGTGCTGGGGGTTGACTTGGAGGCGACGGTGTCGGAGACCGGGGAACTGGGCCCCGTCATCGAGCGGCTGATCACCGCCGAGAGCAGCCGCGAGGGGTTACGGGCGGTGCTCACCGTCCACCTCTCCACGCTGGTGTACGAGGGTCATGCTGAGGTACGGGAGATACCGAACCGCGAACTCGGCGCGGAGCCCTCCGAAGGAACAACGCCGTTCTACACTGCCAGCGGGGAGTAGCCGCCCGCCCCGTGTCCCGCATACCGCCCTGGTAGGCCCGGCCTTCCCGATAGCGGCCCGAGTGTGAAACTGTCCGACTGTTCGGAGCCCTTACGGAGAATCAAGGAGGAAGCCCCGCCCTTCAGGGCGGAGATGAATCCGACAATACACTACACCACCCACCGTCGATAGCATAGCAGGATATTCCACACCCGAACCATCATCTTCACGTAACTATATTTACACTAGCTGCGTATGGCGAATAAGATTGTCACACGCACCTATACTGCTTCCATACAGAACCAGTCACGAGTGCAGGACGATCTTGATTCGCTTGGGTTCTCTGCCTCGAAACTCTGGAACGTCGGACGGTGGGTCTGCGACCGCGTGTGGTCAGAGATAGGTCATATTCCCGGTCACAACGAACTCACCTCGTACCTCAAGTCGCACGAACGCTATGATGACCTACATTCACAGTCAAGTCAGCGAGTTCTTGAAGAACTCGCTGAAGCGTTCAACGGCTGGTACCAGTTCCGTGGTGCTATTGGTAGGGTTCATCGGCGAACAGTTCGGCTGAGACCTATCGGACGGTGTTACGCAGCGTCCCTACCCCGTCGTACGTTATCGCCACCTCGTCGCCTGGCTCCACCAACCCCGGGTTTGCGGGGCTTCCGAGGGCCACCACGTCGCCCGGTCGAAGGGTGAATCGTTCCGAGATGTACGCTACCACCTCGAACGGATCGAACAGCATCAACTCCGTGTTCGCGTCCTGGCGGCGCTCTCCGGCGACGTCAGTGTACATACCAATACCCCGTGGGTCGAGGTCGGTCTCCAGCCACGGCCCCAGCGGCGCCGCTCCGTCGAATGCCTTTCGGGCGGTGCGGCCCTGCTGATCTAAGGCGTCGATGTCGTTCAGTATCGTGTACCCCCGGATGGCGTCGCTCACCTCCGATTCCTCGAGATTTCGACACCGTCGACCGATGACGGCCGCCAGCTCTCCCGCGTAGGTGAGCTCCTCCGTGAACTCGGGGTATGGTATCGGCTGGCCGTGGCCGAGTAGAGCCGCCGGTGGCTTGATGAAAAAGTCAGGCTCCTCCGGGCGCTCGTACTCCATCTGTTCGAGGGTCTCGGCGTAGTTGCGGCCGACGCAGTACAGCGCCGTCGGCTCACAGGGCGGAAGCAGCCGGCCGTCCGTACCGACCTCGTAGGCGCCGTCGTCGACGTACACGACGCCGTCGTCGTAGCGGCCGGCAACGGGCCCCTCGGTCGTGAGCAAGCGTGCCTGTCGCATATCTCGTCATCCAGCCGCGGCCCCAAGGCTCCACGGGTTCCGGCCGCCGGAACGACAAAGCCCCCGGGGGATGACCGACCACCTGTGGAGCCGAACGACCCTGACCCCACCTGTCCGGAGTGTGGCGAGCCGATCGGCCTCACCGCCACCTACTGCATGCACTGCTCGGCGGACCTCACCGAGGAGCGCGAGGCCGCGGACACGGACGGCGACGGGACATGGAATTCGAGCGCCGCGGGCGGATCGGCTGGTGGAGCCAGCGCCGGGCACGACGAACAGACATCGGGCGGAGGCGGCCTGCTGGATCCGGACGGGCTGGTGGACAACAGCCTCACCGCCATCGTAGGTATCGTCGGCGGCATCGTGGTCGGCATCGTCATGGGGTTCGTCCTGCTGGTGGCAACCGAGAGCGGCTGGGCGCTGCTCGCCGGGCTCGTCGCCTGGCTCGGCTCGACGGCGTACTTGGTGCGGCGCCGCACCGTCCAGGCCGCTATCTCCCGTACCGCCTACGCCGTCGCTGCCGTCTTCTTGCTGGTGCCAGTGCTCGCACTCAGCCCCTCGATCGGCGCCGAGAGCGGGAACCGGGGCGGGCTGTTCCTCGTCCTGCTGGTGTTCGCGGCCATCCCGGCGGTCGTCGCGGCTGCGATCGGCTTTCTCGCCGGCCGGTTCGTTCCCGACGGGCCGACGAGCGAGGGGTGAGTCAGACGAGCATCTAGTCATCGTCCGGCAGACCGGCCGCCGGGGTGCATTCCACCGGCGGGACCGCGCCCCGGGTGGCCGCGCCGCGCGGTGTCGACAGCCGTATTCCTGGTTGTGGCGTACCGCCGTTATGAGCCGGGTGGTGCTTCGGGCACTGATGCTGGCGGTCGGTCTGGCCGTGCTGGTGGTGTACGCCGCCGGCGCGGCGCTGGTGTATCTCCTTCTGCAGTCGGTGCTGCTGGCGTCCTCGGAGCTCCCGACGACGCTGGCGCTGGTGGGTGCCCTGACGTTAGTATTCGGCGTGCTGAGCTACCTGTCCGGTACGGCTCGCCTGTTGGAGCGGCTTGACGCGGTCCCGCTCGCCCGCGGGCGCGCTCCGGGGCTGTACGACCGGCTGGATCGTCTGGCAGCGGCGATGGGCGTCGATCCTCCGGAGGTCCGGGTGGCGCGGCTCAAGGCGCCCAACGCGCTGGCGGTCGGCGGCCGCCGCTCGGCGGTGGTGGTGCTCGACCGGTCGCTGTTCGACCTCCTGGAGGGCCCGGAGCTGGAGGCCATCCTCGCCCACGAACTGGCTCACATCGAGCGACGGGACAGCCTCGTTGCGACGCTGGGGTACACCGCGATGCAAACGGTGGCCGGCGTCGTGTTGCTGGCGCTGTTCCCACTGTTGCTCGCGGTAACGGGGCTGGCGCGAGCGGTCGCATGGGCTCGGGGGCGCCCGGCAACGTGGGGCGATACCCTTCCGGGGCGGCTACGGGTCGCCATCGAGAGCGGGGTCGGGGCGCTACTGCTGGGGTTGACGCTGCTGCTGTTCGCTCACTCTCGGCGCAGGGAGTTCGCGGCCGACGACCGGGCGGCGGCAGTGACCGGCCAGCCGCTGGCGCTGGCCCGCGCGCTCCGGAAGATAGAGGCCGCCACCCGGCCCGGACTGGACCTGCTCTCCCCGCTGTACGTCACCGGCGACGAGAAGGGCCCGCTCCGGTGGCTGTCGACCCATCCCGGCGTCGATGATCGGGTCGAACGGCTGCGCCGGCGGGCCGCCGAGAAGACGG
>CAZLOO010000190.1:0-5127 GCA_964561055.1 uncultured Halobacteriales archaeon | reverse complement strand
TCGGTCGACAAGGCCCTGGAGCTCACCACCCACACGATGGACGGGGAGAGCCACTGGCAGGGCAGCGAGGTGGAGATGCTGCTGCACACCGGCTCGCACGTCGACTTCGAGCGCCACACCGTCGAGGGCGGGGAGACAGCCGCCGACGTGACGCTGGGCCGGGCCTGTGGTGACGCACTCGTCGTCGACCTCGGCCACGCCGGCCTGAACTACGAGATCACCCGCGAGGACGTCGAGAGCGGCGCCGGCGACCTCCGGGAGGGTGACATCGTGCTCGTCAGAACCGACTGGACGGACGAGCAGTGGGGGAACTTCCCCACCTACTACGAGGACTCCCCGTACTGTGCCCCCGGGGCCGCCGAGTGGCTCGTCGAGAACGGCGCGAAGGCCGTCGGCTTCGACTGTTTCAGCGAGTACGCCGCCCGCTTGCCGGAGTTCGCCCCCGAGGACTTCGTCATCCACAAACTCATCCTTGAGAACGGCGCGCTCCTGATGCAACACCTGACGAACCTGGGCGAGCTCCCCGAGGAGGGACGGGTCCCGTTCTACGGCCCGTTTCTCAAGATGGACGGCGCGGAGGGGGCGCCGGCCCGCTTCTTCGCGGTGCTGGAGTCCTGATCGCCTGCATCCCACCCGCCCTTCAACTGCTCTACTCGTCGGTCTGTACGTCGTCCCGCGGTTCTCGGGATACATCTGGCCAGCGGAGCGAGTGTGAGCGGCGGCGCAAGATTAATACCCGTATTGAGACACCCTAGCAACGGTGTCACCCATGTCAACCAGAGAGGTGTTCGACCACCACTTCCAGGCGTTCCAGGACCAGGATATGGAGGAGATCATGGCGGACTACTCCGAGGATTCCCTCGTTGTGACCGCCGACGGCACGTTCCACGGTATCGAGGAGATCTCGGATATGTTCGCGGGCTTTTTCGACGAGTTCTCCGGCGAGTACTTCGTTGAGCCCCAAGAGGTGGTCGTCGACGGCGACATCGCCTTCTTCACCTGGGTCGCAGACAGCCCGCAGAATTTCTACGAGTTCGGCACGGACACGTTCGTCATCATCGACGGCGTCATTAGGTACCAGACGGTTGCGGCGGTCGCCCACGAGAAGTAGGGCGAGCGCTGCGACCCCGCGTCTAGAGGAGGGCCCGGAGGTTCGCCAGCCCGTCGCGGGCGAGGTCGTCTTGGCTCGGCTCCAGGGGCCGCCAGACTGCCGCCGCCTCCGCGATGCTGTCGACCGCGGGCGTGAACGACTCGATGACCGCGGTGTCGTCGTACCCGACATCCGCCAGCGCGCGGGCCACCCCGTCCCAGTCGATGTGACCATTGCCCGGCGCGCCCCGGTCGTTCCCACAGGCGTGGACGTAGCCGATCCGGTCGCCGGCGGCCTGGATCGCCACGGGAAGGGACTTCTCCTCGATGTTCATGTGGAAGGTGTCCAGCAGGAGCTGACAGTGAGGGTTATCCACCCGGTCGACGACTTCGATACCCTGCTCGACGGTGTTGAGGAAGCTGGTCTCGAACCGGTTGAGCGGCTCGACACACAGCGTCACCTCACGTTCGGCCGCGTGCGCCGAGAGCTCCGCGAGCTCTTCGACCACCTGCTCGACGGCCGCGGCACGCTCGGCGTCGGTCATCCTCCAGGTGCGGCCGACGGCCGCGTACAGCGGACCACCGAGCCGTGAGGCGCCCACCGCAGCCGCCGCGTCGATGCAGTCCCGGAGGTACTGCCGGCCGTTCTCCCGGACCGTGGGGTCGTCGTGTAGGAGGTCGCGGTCCGCGGACATGGCCACCACGGCGGTGGCGTCCAGCCCGTGGTCCTCCAGCAGCCGGGCTGTCCGGTCGTGGTCGAGTTCCGTCGGCTCGACCAGTGGTATCTCCACGCCGTCGAACCCCATCCCTGCGGCTTGGGGGACAGTCTCCTGGATGTACTCCGTGGTGATGGGCGCGCCCCAGACCCAGAGGTTGATACCGACCTGCATGGCCGGAGGCGAGACCGCCGCGCGATATAAGCACTCGGGTGGTGCACTCCGTCGCACCGACACGCTCTTGACGCAGGTTGTCGACGGTGGCACCATGACCGGAGACACACTCCGCGAGCGGCTCCACGCCGGCGAAACAGTCGTCGGTCCGTTCCAGTCGATTGCATCGCCGTTCGTCACCGAGATCATCGGGCACGCAGGCTACGACTTCACCATCCTCGACCAGGAGCACGGCCCGCTGACGGCCGCCGACTGTAAGGGGCTGTGTGCCGCGGCCGAGAACGTCGGAATGACGCCGATCATCCGTGTTCGGGGCAACGACGAGGGCGAGATTCAGCGGGCGTTGGACCTCGGCGGCGGCGTCGAGATTCCTCAGATCGAGACGACCGCCGACGCTGCGGATGCCGTGGCCGCGAGCCGGTTCGATCCTCTCGGGTCGCGTGGGCTCTCCCCTTATGTCAGGGCCGGCGACTACGACGGCGGTGACGACTACACCGCCAACCAGAACCGTGACCGGACCGTGATCGTCCACGTCGAGGGGCAACAGGCGGTCGACAACGCCGCGGAGATCCTCCGAACCGACGGCATCGACGTGGCGTTCCTCGGCCCGTACGATCTCTCGCAGTCGCTGGGCATCGCCGGCCAGGTCCGTGACGAGCGGGTCGAGAGCCTCATGGAGGAGGTGTGTGAGATCGCGGAGGAGACCGACGCCGTCGTCGGCACCTACGCCGACGACCCGGAGATGGCGAACCGATGGATCGACGCAGGCGTCCAGTTCCTTGCGCTTAGCGTGGACACGCCGATCATCCGTCGCAGGTTTGAGACGCTCCGGGCGGAGCTCTCGGCCTGACGCGGACCGGCCCCTCCACTACGGTCCACGCGGGACGGGGACCGCGGTTTCCGGTGACCCGGTCCCAACACCAATTTTTAATACCTGATGTCTCCCTGGCCACAGTGTCACAGACAACCATGGTTTACAGCGCAGGCATCATCGGGAGCGGCGGCATCGCCGGCATGGGTATCCTCGGGATGCACGACGAGGAGGCAATCGGCCGGGAGAAGGTCCGCGCGAGCCACGCGGGGGGCTACCGCGCGGCCGAGGGGATCGAGTTGGTCGCGGTCGCTGACGTCGACGAGGGGAAACTGCAGCGGTTCGGCGAAGCCTGGGAGATACCACCTGACAGGCGGTACGTGGGCCACGAGGCCATGCTCGCGTCGGAGAACCTAGACGCGGTCTCAGTCTGTACCCCCTCGTTCCTGCACTGCCGCCACGCGGTGGACGCGGCCCGGTCGGCGGCCGCTCCCGACGTCGTCTGGTGTGAGAAACCCATCGCGACCTCCGTCGCCGACGCCGAGGAGATGATCGAGGCCAGCGAGGCGACGGACACCGAGCTGGTGGTCAACCACTCCTTCCGATTCACCGACAAACTGCGGCGGCTGGCGGCGCTCGTCCGCGAGGAGGAAATTCTCGGGGAGGTCCACTCGGTGGCGACGCAGTTCCGGATGGAACTGATGCGCAACTCCACGCACCTGCTGGACACGCTCGTCTACCTGCTGGACGCCCGGGCACAGCGGGTACAGGGGTACGTCTCCGGGGAGAACGAGGCGGTCGACTCCCTCGGCGCTGACGCGGATGTCGACGACGCCGCCGGGGCGGGGTTCGCCCTGATGGACGACGGCACCTTCGCGAGCATCGATTGCACCATCCCCCGGGAGCACTCCTCGATGATGCTGCACTTCGTTGGCTCGGAGGGAAAGGTGTACATGAACAACGACGACGGGGAGTGGCGCTACTGGCGCCTGGAGGACGGCGGGCACGTCGAGCAGCCGCTGCCCGGCATCGAGGGGGACTGGACCTGGGACGAGGACTACCGGAACTCCTTCGCAAACGCTGCGAACCACCTCGTCGCGCTGCTAGACGGCGACGCGGAGAACCGCTCGACCGGCGAGGAGGCACGGCGATCCCTGGAAATTATCGTTGCGTTCTACCTCTCGCATTACACCGGCAGCCGGGTCGAAATCCCGCTGGAACGGCCGCTCAAGGACATCGAGATCAACTCCTGGTGACCGGGGGCAAACGTTTTACTCCCCCCCACTCAACTCGCCGCGCATGGTCGAGATGACAATCGACGTTATCGACAGAGGGTACTTCAGGTGCGACCTGAACTACATGATCGAGGGCCACACGATGGCGACCCGGGACGACCCGAACCCGGACACTGCGTTCGAGCCGAACGCGGTATACAACCTGGTGCTGGATCACCCGGACGGGACGATCCTCTATGACACCGGCATCCACCACGACGCCGCCGACGGCTACTGGCCCGACGGCGCGGTCCAGGCGTTCGTCCCCGAGGTCGCCAGCGAACACCGCCTCGACGACGACCTCGCAGCCGAGGGCTGGTCCGTCGAGGACATCGACTACGTGTTCATGACCCACCTCCACATCGACCACGCGGGCGGGCTGGAGTTCTTCGACGGGACGGACACCCCCGTATTCGTCCACGAGGAAGAATTGAAGTGGGCACACTACAGTGCCAACTCTGACCAGGGCGATGACGGCTATCTGCCGAAGGAGCTCAACCACGACCTCAACTGGGAGGTGGTAAAGGGAAGCCGTCGAGAGCTGTTCGAGGACGTCGAGTTCTGGCACCAGCCGGGCCACACGCCGGGCCTGATGGGTATGAAGGTCGAGCACGACAGCGCGGGCACGATCATGTTCGCGACCGACGAGGTGTACCGGCGGACGAACTACGTCGACGAAGTGCCCCTAGGCGCGGGCCTGCTCTGGAGCCGACCACACTGGGAGGACTGCCTGGCTGATCTGAAGGAGCTCGAGGAGCGGAAGGACCCTGAGATCATCTTCGGTCACGACCCCGATCAGCTCCAAGAAATTAAGCCCGGCTGGCCCTGATATCTGACCCCTCAGAGCCCGGTCACGGGGAGGTCGGTGTCCCCTCGCGTGAAGCGGTTGCCGAGTTGTTCCGGCCGGTTCTCCAGTTCTTCATAATAGAACAAGCTTTATTATCGTTCCTGTGAAGCGTTGACATATGAGCGAGGCCAAACACCCTGTCCGGACGACCGAGACGACGCTCTCGATCATTGAGGAGCTCAAAACCGCCGGGACTGGGGGGGTTACCGAGCTGGC
>CAZLOO010000189.1:2149-5128 GCA_964561055.1 uncultured Halobacteriales archaeon | reverse complement strand
CGGATGTTGCCGTACTTGCCCAGCGCGAAGTACAGCAACACGATAATGAACACGTTCACCACCAACAGGTAGAACCAGCCGAAGTTCTCGCCAATGAAATTGAATATCACTCCGTAGGCGTCATTCGCGGTCTGGTACACCAGTACGCCGCCGTCGGTCTGGCCGAGCACCTCCCAGCCGTTCTCTTGGGCGGCGCTCTGGCTGACCACCATCGTCCAGCCGATGGCACTGGCGATGCTCCGGTAGAAAATCGTCAGCACGATGAACGTCGCAACGACGACCAATGCGACTGGGAACACGACCGGGTGGACGTCGAAGCCGTACCCCTGCCAGTTCGTGTCACCGGGCTCGCGGTCGGACTCCGGGTGGAACAACTCCACTTGGAGCCCGTCGGACATCTCGCCGGTTGTTTCTTCGCTCTTAGCCATGCTTCACCTCCGTATCGGTTCCGTGTGCGTGTGGTTCACTCATGGTAAGTTGTCATATAACCGGGTGGCCGGCCGCTACCACGTGGCCGCCGGCAGCCGGAGCCGGCCGCTCCGGTCCGCCGGAGTCCGACATCGTAGGGTGCGGGCACTGCACACGCCCGCGACCGGGGAACTGCCAACCGGTCTCATGGTATCGGACCTCATCAATTGATATGGTTACTTCTGTATAAACCTCCGGGTCAAGATAGGAGGGGCTTTAAACAACACCCCGCGATTTCGGGGGTTTTCAGACCTACAGCGGGCGCTCAGTATATTGACCAGCTCCAATATGTACTGAAAAGAACCCCCTCAGCGGGTAATAGCACGTGATACGGCCGCTGGTGCGCTTGCACGTTGTGGCTCGCGGCCATCGGGCGGAGGAACAGCCGGAGGCAAGCCACCACGGCCAGGAGGCCGATTCGGCGCAACCTCACCACAGAACAGCTATCAGGCGTTGAGGTGACTGACCTCATAGCCGTGGTCGCGAATCGATCTGATGAGGCTGCGGGCCTGGCTGGCGCCGCTGGTCTGGACTTGGAAGACGAGGTACGCCTCACCGACATCCAGTTCCGGCTCCGAGCGCTCGTGGCGGACGGTCTGGATGTTGGCGCCATGGTCGGCGATGACACCAGAGACCTCCGCCATCTTCCCAGGCTGGTCGTTAATCCGCACCCGGAGCCGTAGCAGCTGCTCGCGGTCGGTAAGCGCGTGAACCAGCACGGTCTGCAGCATCGTCATGTCGAGATTGCCGCCACACAGCAGCGGCATCACCGTCTCACCGGCGACATCGACGTCCTCGCTGAGGATCGCCGCCACGGAGGCGGCGCCGGCGCCCTCGACGACCTGCTTTGCCCGCTCCAGCAGCAGCAACACCGCCCTAGCTATCTCCCCGTCGGTGACTGTCACCACCTCGTCGACGTGCTCCCGGATGAGCGACAGCGTCAGTTCGGAGATTCCGCCGGTGGCGATGCCGTCGGCAATGGTGCTGACGGAGTCCAGCGACTGGGGAATCCCCTTGTCGAGGCTGTCCGGGACGGTGGCGGCACCCTCCGCCTGGACGCCGATAATTCGCGTCTCGGGGGAGAGGTCGTCCAGCGCCGTGGCGATGCCGGAGATGAGTCCGCCGCCCCCAATGGGGACGACAACGGTGTCTACGGACGGGAGGTCCTCGTACATCTCAATGCCAAGCGTCCCCTGACCGGCAACGATGGCGGGATCGTCGTACGCGTGGACGAACTCGACGGCGTCATCGCCCTCCACCAGTCCCTGGGCGTAGTTCATTGCCTCGCGGAAGTCCTGGCCGACCAGTTCGACCGTGGCGCCGTACCCCCGGGTGGCGTCGACCTTCGTCTGTGGGGCGGTCTTGGGCATCACGATGGTCGACTCCACGCCGACTTTCGTCGCCGCGAGCGCCACCCCTTGTGCGTGGTTGCCGGCGCTGGCAGCGACAACCCGCTCGACGCCGGTACCCTCCACGTCCCGTCGGAGCTTGTTGTAGGCCCCGCGTGTCTTGAACGAGCCGGTCCACTGGAGGTGCTCCATCTTGAGGTGGACCTCCCCGCCGGTCATACTGTCCAGCGAGGTGCTCCGCTCGACGGGGGTGTGCTTGACGACCGTCTCGTCGTCGAAGCGCTCGCGGGCCTGTTCGATGTCGGTGAACCGGACGGCGTCCGAGAGGTCCCGGGTCATGGGTAGGGATTGGGATAATGGGTGTTAAGCCTCGCCCGTGGCCTCAGCGGATGAGCTTGTCGCGACCGGGGTCGAACAGCGGCTCCTCGCGGACGGTCGCGTCGTAGCGCTCACCCTCGCACAGTATCTCGACGCTCGTCCCGTGCTCAGCGTGCTCGGCCGGCAGGTAGGTGTAGGCGATTGACTCCCCGATGGAGTAGCCGAAGTCGCCCGCCTGGACGTAGCCCAGCGGGTCGCCGCTCGCCGGGTCCAGTACCGGCCGCCCGCTCAGCATGATGTCAGTCGAGTCGTCCAGCGTCAGCGGAACGATCCGGTCCTCGATGCCGGCCTCACGCTTGCGGGCGAGCGCCTCCTTCCCGATGAAGTCGGCGTCCATGTCCACCGCGAACGGCAAGCCCGCGGCGTAGGGGTTCGTGTCCGTGTCGATATCGGTACCCCACAGCCGATAGCCCTTCTCCAAGCGCATCGAGGACAGCGCCCCGCCGCCCATCGGACGGACGTCGAGGTCCTCGCCGGCTTCTTCGAGGGTCTCCCACAGCCGAGCGCCGTACTCTACGGGCGCCCACAGCTCCCAGCCGAGTTCGCCGACGTAGGACACCCGCAGCGCGATGACGGGCACCTCGCCGACGTAGATCTGCTTGGCACGGAAATACGGGAAGCCGCTGTTGGAGATGTCGGCGTCGGTGACCCGTTGGAGCAACAGCCGGGACTTGGGCCCCCACAGCCCGATGGTGGACCTGGCAGCCTCCTCGATCGTGACCGACACCGTCTCGGGGGCGTGCTCCTTCAGCCAGCCGCCGTGGATGCCGGGGGAGTTGCCGCC
>CAZLOO010000189.1:0-2139 GCA_964561055.1 uncultured Halobacteriales archaeon | reverse complement strand
CCGGTGGTGACCATGTACTCCTCGTCATCCAGCCTGACGACGGTGACGTCCGCCAGGATGTTGCCGCCCTCGTTGCACAGCAGGGAGTAGCGTACCTGACCGATGTCGATGTTCACGTCGTTGCTACAGACTCGCTGGAGGAACTCGCCGGCGCCGGGTCCCTCTACCATGATAGAGGCGAAGGTGGTCATATCGAACATCGAGACGTGCTCCCGGGTGTGGAGGTGCTCGGCAGCCTCGATGGGCGAGCGGTTGATCGCCTGCCAGCCGTCCTGCTCAGGAATCTGCCCCTCGTAGCGCTCCACGAGGTCGGCGTTGGACTCGTACCACTGGGGGCTTTCCCAGCCACCGGACTGGTAGAACTCCGCGCCCAGCTCCGCCTGGCGGTCGTAGAAGGGGCTGCGCCGCAGGCCGCGGTGGTCGTCGGGCTGCCAGCGCGGCTCCACGATGCTGTACACCTGTCGATAGCGGGTCGCCCCGCGGTCGACGAAGTAGCCGACGTCGCCGGCGTGGGGGCCGAACCGCTCGACATGAATTCCCCCGGTGTCCACCGGCCCCGAGGGGAGCCGCGGGACGCCGTTCTCCATCCACTCAGCGAGCACACGCCCGTAGCCGCCGGAGTGGGTCCACCAGATGGCGAGTGCCGTCCACAGCCCGTCCACGTCGGCCGTCTCGCCCAGCACCGGCATCCCGTCGGGTGTGAACACGAAGATGCCGTTCTCCGTAGCGGCGAAGGACTTCCCCTCGACGGAGGGAAGCAGCTCCTCGAACGCCTGCTTGGCGGACTTGTCCCGGTCGGGGTGGGTAGGCCGCTCCCAGTGCTTCCAGGTGAAGTCCCGCACCGAAGCCTGCCGACGCTCCGTGTTCCCTCCCATCTCGCTGGGATCGACCGATAGCGACTCGTGGTTGTACGACCCGAGGCCGATAGCGTCGCCGTGGGTGCGGAAGTACAGCGAGTGGTCCTGGTCGCGGCCGACCGGCCGGTTAGGGGCTTTCCCCATGTACTCCGCGATACGCTCGTCGCCTGGAATCTCCAGGCTGCCGGCGTTCACTCGCACGCCGGAGGACTCGCCGGCCAGCTCCTCCAGGGGCTCGGTGACGGCGTACTGGTGCTCAACGGGCGCGATGGGGAGGTCCAGTCCCGCCATCTGCCCGGTCTGGTAGCCCCAATTGTTGGTGGCGATGACACACCGGTCACAGTCGATGCGGCCGCGGTCGGTCTCGACCGCGGTGACGTCGCCGCCGGCGACGTCGAGGTCGGTCACCTCCGTGTGGCCGTGGAAGTCGGCGTTGGACTGCTCGATATACCACTGCAGCGCAGCGACGCCGTCCACCCGGCCGTCCGACGGGGAGTAGTAGCCACCGAGTATCTCCTCCTCGTTCACCAGCGGCAGGTGGTCGGTCACCTCCTCCGGGCTGAGCAACTGGGGGTTCGGCAGGCCGTAGGCGGTTGCGTTCTCCACGCGGCGTTTCAGGAAGTCCATTCGGTCTTCGCTACGGGCGACCTCGATGCCGCCTACCTCGTCGTACACGCCGGCGTCCTTCAGAAGCCGAGAGGTGTAGTGGGCGGTCTTCGTCTGGATCTTCGAAGGCGACGTCTGGAACATGATGCCCGGCGCATGCGTCGAAGAGCCGCCAGTGACCGGCAGCGGCCCCTGGTCGATGACGACTACGTCCTCAGCGCCGAGTTCCGTCAGGTGGTAGGCGACGCTGCAGCCGACCGCGCCCGCGCCGATGACCACCGTCTCCGCGCGCTCGGGGAGCCGCCCGCTCATAGCAGCGGCTCCTCCCTGACGGTGGCAGCGTGGCGCTCGCCTTCGTACAGGATCTCCACGTCGGTGCCCGGCTCGGCGTACTCCGGCGGGAGGTAAGTGTACGCCACACAGGCGCCGACCGTGTAGCCGTACTCCGCGGAGTGGAGATAGCCGATGGTCTCGTCGGTGTCCGGGTCCAGTACGGGTCGGTGGGCCAGCACCGTCTGCTCGGGGTCGTCCAGCGTCAGGCAGGCCACCTTATGCCGGATGTTGTCCCCGTTGGCCGCGGCCGCGACCGCCGCCTTCCCGATGAAGTCGGTGTCGAGGTCGACGGCGAAGCCGAGGCCGGCCTCGTAGGGGTTGTGCTCCGTGTGGAGGTCCTCAC
>CAZLOO010000188.1:3519-5130 GCA_964561055.1 uncultured Halobacteriales archaeon | reverse complement strand
GCGGCGACCGCGACGTCGCCGAACGCGGCGGCGATTGCCAGTAACGGGAACACCGCCAGCCCCTGAGCGAACCGGCGGGCCGCCAGCGGGCTGGCGACCCGGATCAGTTGGGCCGTCAGGCTGGGGTCGAAGTGCGGGCCGTTCAGGGTGAGCGGTATCGGGCTGGCGCCCCGCCCGAAGTACGACCGCCCCATCATGCCCCAAGCGAACACCACAGTCACCAGCCCCGTTGCCAGCGCTGTCCCAAGGGCGGCCCCCTCGACGCCGAGGTTCAGGCCGAGCACAAACACGGCGCTCAGCAGGACGTTCGTGACGGCGCCGCCAGCCCGGACAATCATTGGCGTGACCGTGTCCCCGACCCCGGCGTACGTGCGGCTGGCGATGAGGTTGAGGAACTCAAAGACGAGACCGGGCGCGACAACGGCAAGGTAGGCGGCTCCGAAACGCACCGCGGCGTCGTTGGCGCCCAGCAGCGCTACCAGCGGCTCGGCGGCGACCATGTACAGCGCCACCGCCGGCAGCGCAAGCGCGAGCGCGATGAATACACTCCCCTCGACGACCAGTGCCGCCCGTCCGGGCTCGTCGCCGCCGTAGTTCTGGGAGACCAGCGAGACGGTACCTCCGGCGAGGCCGATGGCAGCGAACTTCGCGGCCATCCAATAGGCGCTGGCGAGGGTGACACCGGCGACAGCCGTCGATCCGAGCACCAGCCCCACCAGCGCCAGGTCCACGACTCGCTTGGACATGATGGCGACGCCGGTGACGATCCGGGGCCACGCGAGGTCAACTGTCGCCCGGAGCCGGTCCTCGCCGATGACGCCGGCACGCGCGAGCAGTCTGGCGACGGCGACACCCCCGTTCCGGAGCCGTTGCACATCTTACGATTGCATCTCTCCCGGCTAAGCAGTTCTGTTCGGGCGCCGGACGACCCCCCGGTTCGCCCGGCCCCTTGCTCCCATCCCCCCGTTCGGGAGCGCCGGCGCGGCAGGCTTGCTCCACCCCGTTCCTCCGACGGGCCCCCCAACCCGCCTATCACCCGGGGCATTCCGGACAATGTGTGCCATTCTAAAAAGCGCCCTGGGCAGTTACACGACGTGAAGTCGCCTCACAGCGCCGTCGTCGCCGTCAGCGAGATCTCGATGGCGCGGGCGACGTTGTCCTTGGCCTTCTCAGGGAGTTCCTCGTCGTCAGTCTCGCCCTTCTGGGTGCCCTTCACGAGGTTGCCGTCGACCGTACAGATGGCGCCCGCCGAGAGCCCCTTGCGCCGGGCGAGCGTGAATATCGCTGCAGCCTCCATCTCAACGGCGGTAAGCCCGGCGGCTTCCCACTCGGCGACGTACGCCTCAGTCTCGGCGTAGAACGCGTCGTCGGTCGCGACCGGCCCGACGTGGACGGCCTCGCCCTCCGCCTCGCTGGCTTCCACCAGCGCCGACACGACCTCGTAGTCGGGCACTGCCGGAAGGGTGGCCGCCTCGTAGCGCTTGGTCGTCCCCTCGTCCTTCGCGGCGCCGGTCGCGACGACCATGTCGCCGATCTCGATGCCACGCTGGAGCGCTCCGGTCGTGCCGACCCGGATGACGGTGTCGACGCCCACCCGTGACAGTTCCTCGA
>CAZLOO010000188.1:0-3509 GCA_964561055.1 uncultured Halobacteriales archaeon | reverse complement strand
CACCGCGGCCAACTCTTCGACCGCGATAGCTGCCGACGGCGAGCCGATGCCCGTCGAGCAGATCGTCAGCTCCCGCCCCTCGTAGGTGGCGTTGACGACCCGATACTCCCGGTTCTGGGCCACGACCTCGCTCTCGTCGCAGTGGCTCGCAATCCGGTCCACGCGGTCAGGGTCGCCCGGCAGCAGCGCGATGTCGGTCAGGTCGCCCGGTTCACAGAGGATGTGGGGCTGTTTGGCCATGTACGGGCCTTTCCTGCCCTGTCTAAAAGCACCGCGGGTTCGGCCGGGACCGAAAGAGCCTCCGGGCGCCCGTGCCCCGGTCCCCTATGCGCGTCATCGCACACGGGGGCGCCGGCGAAGCGCCCGATGAGAGCGACCCCCGACAGGCGGTCCTGGACGGCGCCGTCACGGACGGTGCCGAAGCAGACACTCCTGTCGAGGCGGTGCTGGAGACCGTGAAGATGCTGGAGTCATCGCCGCGGTTCAACGCCGGCGTCGGCGGGTCGATACAGGCCGACGGCGTCGTTCGCACGGACGCCGGGCTGATGACCGAGGATCGATCGGTCGGCGCAGCCTGCTCGATGCCCGGCGTCGAGCACGCCGCTGAGGTCGCCCGGATCGTCATGGAGCAGACGCCACACGTAATGATCACGGGCGTCCACGCGGTTGATCTTGCAGCCGCCTACGATGTCGAAGTGGAGGGGAACCTCGTGAGCGACCGCACCCGCGAGCGCTGGGCCGAGATGGACCCGCCCGAACCGACGGATGTCCGCGAGCAGGCCGCCTGGGTCCGCAAACGGTTCGGCGGTAGCGACACGGTCGGCGCCGTTGCGAGCGACGGCAATCGGCTGGCAGCGTGTACCTCCACAGGGGGTCGATGGGCGGCAATGGCCGGGCGGGTGGGCGACGTCCCGCAGGTCGGGTCTGGGTTCTTTTGTACGGAAGCAGGTGGCGCTTCCGCGACCGGCGCCGGCGAGGACATCACCCGCGTCACCCTCGCCCGCCGCGGGGTGGAGCTGCTGGACGAGCACGGCCCAGAGGCAGCGGCCGCGGAGGCGATTGCGGAGTTCGAGTCCATCACCGGTTCGACAGCGGGGGTGATACTCGTCGATAGCGAGGGACAGACCGGGAGCGCGACCAACGCGGAGGCGATGCAGGTGGCCGTCACGAGCGACTAATGCAGGCGGCCGGCTCACAGTTTCCTTGGCCCGACACCCTGCCTCGTCCGCTCTGGGAGTGCTGCCTGGCCGCCGATGGCCACGTTACGGGGGTCGATCTGTCGTCCTTCCCAGCGCAGTCCATCACTCATTGGCGGCGGTTGTCCGCCAGCAGCCCCTCGGTTCGGCCTGTAGCTCCGGCGTTTGACGTGCAGGCCTACCTCCACGCGCCAGTTGGGTTTGCGGGTCATCCGGTCCGTCGAGCCAATCCAAGACCCTGGGTCGGCGTGCTCGAGATGGAACATCGGGAGTGTTCGAGAAACCGTCCGGCTGCGTACACGTCCCCCTGGCCGCCGTGTCTACCGTCAGGACGTGCAGCCACTGAGGGCTCGAACGCCGCCGGCTGGACCCCGGGGCAGGCGCGGTCGGATCGGCCGGCGTGTCGGTCACTGGAGCACTGTGGAGCTCCACTGAACAACGTCCTTGCGATTGCACTACGGGGAACTCTAAAGTCGCGGCTGTTAAGCGGGGTGGACAGCCCGTTCCCCCGACGGGCCGTGAGAACCGTTAGTCGTTGCTCCGGTACTCCGTGGCGTCAGATGGGCGGGAGCTCGTCTCCCCCTCGTCCCCAGCGAGGTCGACCAGCCCGGCCGCGAAGCCGACGGTGAGACCGACGGCGAGCCAGGCTTCCAGCATGCGGGTTTCTAACAAGTAGTCCCCTCCGTATAGTCTTGGTGCCGCTGTCAGACGCCCGACGGACGGCCGTCAACGGGGGGTCCGGCCGCGTGCGCCGCCGAACCCCCCGAGGTACTCGCAAACAGCACCTTTATAGCTGGCAGGCGGCGATACTTCATCATCTGGATGACAGGGAGCAACCGACAACCGGAGGTGAACATCGGGCTGGTCGGGCACGTTGACCACGGGAAGACGACGCTCGTGCAGGCGCTTAGCGGCGAGTGGACCGACCAGCACTCCGAGGAGATGAAACGCGGCATCTCCATCCGCCTTGGGTACGCCGATGCCACGTTCCGGCGGTGTCCCGGAATGGAGGAGCCGGACTGTTTCACCGTCGACGAGGAATGCCCGGACGGCGAGCCCTCCGAGCCGCTTCGGACGGTATCGTTCGTGGACGCCCCGGGCCACGAGACGTTGATGGCGACGATGCTATCGGGCGCGGCCATCATGGACGGCGCGGTCCTGCTCATCGCGGCCAACGAGCCAGTCCCCCAGGCACAGACCGCTGAACACCTGATGGCGCTGGATATCATCGGTATCGAGAACATCGTCGTCGCACAGAACAAGGTGGACCTCGTCGACGCCGAGGCCGCCCGTGAGAACTACCGGCAGATTCAGGAGTTCGTCAAGGGCACCGTCGCCGAGGACGCCCCCGTCGTCCCTATCAGCGCTCAGCAGGAGGTGAACATGGACCTGCTGATCAGCGCCATTGAGGACGCCATTCCGACGCCCGAGCGTGACCCGGATGCCGACGCCCGGATGCAAGTCGCTCGCTCGTTCGACATCAACCGCCCTGGCACCCGGTTCGACGACCTACTGGGTGGCGTGCTCGGCGGCTCGCTCGTGGAGGGCCGCCTTGAGGTCGACGACGAGATAGAGATCGCTCCCGGCCGGGAGGTCGAGGAGGGCGGCCGCTCGGAGTACCGCCCTATCACGACCACTGTCCGCTCGCTGCAGTCCGGGGGAGAACTGGTCGATGAGGTTGCCCCCGGCGGCTTGCTCGGTGTCGGTACGGGGCTGGATCCCTCGCTGACCAAGGGAGACGCGCTTGCCGGCCAGGTCGCCGGCCCGCCAGGGAGCCTCCCGCCGACCTGGGACGGGTTCACCATGGAGGTGGAGCTCCTGGAGCGGCTGGTCGGCGAGACCGACGATATCGAGCCCATCTCGACGGGCGAGCCGCTGATGCTCACCGTCGGCACTGCCACCACCGTCGGGGCGGTCACCAGCGCCCGTGAGGGGGAGGCAGAGGTGAACCTGAAGCGGCCGGTGTGCGCGGAGGCCGGTTCAAAGATAGCGATCAACCGCCGGGTGGGAACGCGCTGGCGGCTGATCGGCATCGGAACGCTTGAGGGATGACGGTCGTCGCCCTGGACACGAGCGCGCTGATGCTCCCTATTCAGGCCGACCTGCGGCTGTTCGAAGAACTTGATCGCCTCCTCGGGGAATACGAGGCCGTCGTCCCGCGTGCGGTCCTCGAGGAGTTGGAGACGCTTGCACAGGGCAATGGGACGGAAGCAACGGCCGCCTCGGTGGGGCGGGACCTTGCCGGGCGGTGTGCGATTGTGGAGACGGACGCCAGCTACGCGGACGACGCGCTGGTCGAACTGGTCCAGTCGG
>CAZLOO010000187.1:0-5151 GCA_964561055.1 uncultured Halobacteriales archaeon | reverse complement strand
GAGGCTTGGGAGCGGCGCTTCGGCTGGTGGCTGGAGGGTTAGGGGAGCAGCAGATTGAGGACCCCGACCACCACGCCGGCGGCGGCCATCCGGGCCGCGGAGACGTACCAGCGCTTACCGGAGACTGAGGCCTTGTAGGCGCCGAACGCGCCGAGCACGCCAACCGCGACGGCCGCCAGCGCTGCCTCGGTGATGGTGAACACAGCCCCCTCCAGCAGCATCGGGGTCAGTGGCAGCACCCCCCACCGGTCCGCCGCCGCTGACAAGTGAGTGGACCAGCCGCTCGCCGGCGGCCTCGCGGGTGATGCGGGTGTCGTCGACGTCCGTGAGCATCGCCCGCTCCGTACAGCGAATCTCCGGCCTGGTCTCGGCGCCTCTATCTCCCAGACGCTCCACACCGCCGACGTACCGAGGTCGACCGCGGCGCCCAGGCCGATCTTCACGACCGCTGCGCCGCCGGGCACGCCGGTCAGCACCGCGCCGACGACGACGTCGATGCGGGGTCAGCGTGCCGCCGAAGCCGGTAGGGACGAAGTAGCGACGGGAGGTCGCCCTCGACTGTCAGCTCCACGTTCGGGACCTCCAGGTCGATCTTGAGGACGGACGCGAGCCTTGGGGGGCGTTAGGCGGCTGCGCGGCTAACAGCTGACCCAGCCGGACAGCAGGCTCGGGAGGTACAGCAGCGCGCAAGCGACCGCCGCCCGGCCGAGGAACAGCGCAAGCTCCACCAGCACCGGCGGATGGTCAATCCAGAGGGATAGACAGCATGGGTCGGCGTCCCGCTTTTGATGCTCGGCGCCGTAGCGCTGGTCATGAGCGCCCCGACACCGGTAACCATGGACGACGGCGAGCGCGATGAGTTCCTCGGCAACGGCGGCACGGGCGTGCTCGCGCTCGACACGCCCGATGGGCCGCCCCACGCCCTCCCGGTTTCGTACGGCTACGACGCCCCCGAGGAGACGTTCTACTTCCGGCTGGCGGTCGGTAGCGGCCGCGAGAAAGGGGAGGTCGCCGGGCGGCCGGTCACGTTCGTCGTCCACGGCGAGGAGGGGGGCTGGAGGAGCGTGGTCGCGAGCGGCCAGCTGGAGCCGGTCGAGGACGCCGACATCGCGACGGACACCCTCGACGGGCTCTCCCGGGTGCAGATTCCACTCGTGGACATCTTCGGCCGGCCGCCGGGGGAGGTGAGCTTCGAGTTCCACCGGCTGGTGCCGGAGTCGCTCACCGGGCGCCGCGAGTCGAGCACGGCGCCTTAACCGACCTCCTTGGGCCGCCGGCCCGCCCCCCCGAGCAGCAGGCCGAGCGCCATCAGCAGCGAGCCGACGACGGTGACGAGGGCGGCTGCCGTCAGCAGCGTGCCGGCCAGCGCCGCGTTGCGCGCGGCGACCGGTACGAACAGCGATAGGTCCAGCGTGACGACCAGCACGGCACCGACGAGGTCGAACGCGAGGTCAAACGCCGTATCCGTCGGGCCGTAGTACACCAGAACCGGCTCCACGCCGAAACGCTCGCCAGCCTCGCGGGCGACCAACTCTATCAGCTCCCAGAAGACGCCGACGGCGGCCACGAATAGCACGGTGAGGGCCCCCGGACCGAGGGGCAGCGCGGGCGGCTGGACGGACAGCGCGGCGTAGGCGAGCGCCCCCACCAGCGCCGCAGAGACGGTGTGGGTGAGGTGATCCCACCACCAGACGGTCTCGTACAGGCCGAGCATTCCGACGGAGTGGAGCAGGCCGGCCGCCGCCATCCACAGGGGGAGCGTCCCGGCCACAGGGCCCGCGACCGCCAGCCAGACCGGAAGCAGGCCGGCGCCGAACGCGGCGGCAGCATTGACCGCCGCAGAAACGTTGCCCCGGCGCAGCGCCGCCACCGCGACGAGGACGATGGCGGCCTGGAGAGCCAGCGCGCCGGCGGTGAGGTAGGTGCTCACGCTTATTCCCCTCCTACTCGCCGCTTCCGACGGTGTACCGGGCGGGGAGGTGGCGCCGAGTGCGTTCGGGGAGACGGGCGACCAGTGCGTCGGCGACCGCCGGGAGCCGGCGCCGGACGGCGGCGTAGATCCCCGCGACGGCCAGCAGGCCGCCGACAAGCCACGCCAGCGATCCCTCGGCGATCAGCGCCAGCGGCGCCGCCAGAACGCCCGCCAACAGAAGGTCCTCTGGGGCGCCGTCGTAGCGCACCCATCGGCGGGGCGCTATCCACCGCTTACCGTAGTGGTTGTAGACTGCCCGGTCGGCGGTCCCCTCCCAGGGGCGCAGCTCCAGGCCGCCGCCGAAGGCGTCGCTTACGCTGTGGGCAGCCGCACCCGCCAGCAGAGCGGCGACGGCGGCGACCAGCGCTCCTGAGGCCAGCAGGGCGGCCCCGATGGCGAGCATCGCAGCCAGCGAGTAGTAGATCGGATAATGCAGCGCTCGGCGGTGGCCGGCGTACATGTCCAGGTCCGGAAGAGCCCCGCCGACTCCGCCCGCCAGCACCACCCCCGCGGCGGCCTCGGGCGCGAGCGCGCTCAGTGGGATGGCAAGTAGCATCCCGCCGAGCGCGTGGGTCGGGAGCATCATTACCGCTAAGTGACCGCTCGCTCGTTTCAACGTGTCGGTCCCCGGGTCGGGCGACCGGAATCGCCGGAAGCAACGCCTTCGGTCCACCTCCTGTTCCTCGCTGGGCATTGCTCGGCTCCCGGTGGCGGTTGCCCCCGGCCGAAGACGGCGGCTACCGGCCACCGGTTCCTCCGGGTCGGGGATCGACCGCGGGATTTTGACCGGCTCCGGCAGGCCTGGAGGCGATGGCGTCAAGCAGCCCCGCGGGAAGATCGAGCGGCCCCAAGAGCGGATCGAGTCGGTGCTCGCGGCAGGGGAGCCGGCTGCTACCGGCGGTTCGCGTCCGGCACCTCGGCGGCACATGCGGTACACAATCCCTGGTCGCGGTCGTAGTGGGTCGCACAGACCAGTGTTCCGCACCGGGGACAACGGTGAACGGCGGGGGCAGCCTCGCAGAGCCCGCACAGCGTTCCGACAGCCACCCTACTTCTCGCGCCGCTCGCGGGCGTTGACCGCCAGCACCGGCACCTCGGCGTGGCGGACAACCCGCTCGGTGGTGCTCCCCAGCAGGTAGCGGTCGATACCGGTACGACCAGCGGTGCCCATCGCTATCAGGTCGATCCCCTTCTCCTCGGCGTAGGCTAGCAGCTCCCGGACGGCAAGCCCCTCCCGGACCGCGGTCACCGCCGTCAGCCCGGCCGCCCGGGCCCGATCGGCGACCGTGTTCACCGCCGCCGTGCCCGTGGACTCCAGTTGCTCCATGACTTCCGTTGGCGTGGTGAACGACGGTGCCAGCACTCCGCCGCCGGCCTCCAGCACTGTCACCGCGTGGACCCGGGCATCGAAACGCTCCGCGACGGCGACGCCGTGGGCGACGGCCGCGGCCGCCTGATCACTCCCGTCCGTCGGAACCAGGACCTCCTCATACTCCTCGTCAGGTGCCCCGACGACGGGCCGGACCGTCAGCACCGGGGCCGTCGAGCGCCTGAGCACCCGCTCGGTGACGCTGCCGGCGATATAGCGGTTGATCCCCGTCCGGCCGTGGGTTCCCATCGCGAGCAGGTCTGCCCCCTCCCTATCGGCGTAGTCAAGGATGGCCGTCGACGGCTCGCCGGATAGCACCGCCGTCTCCAGCCCCACCCGCGGGGCCATCGCCACCACGTCGTCGACGGCCTCGCGAGCCTCGCGCTCCAGGCGCTCCCGCAGGCGGACGTCGTCGCCGGCGACCTCTTTGGCGGTGCGGGTGTCGACGACGGCGACGACGTGGACGGTGGCGCCGAACGCCCGCGCGAGCAGCACGCCATGCTCAGCAGCCCGGGCCGCGTGCTCACTCCCGTCCGTCGGGATGAGGACGGTGTCGTACATCGCGTCGGTCGGGTCGGTCACCGTATAAGAAGCTATCGCCGTTTCCTGCCGTATAGGAACTGTTCAGCCGGCGGGGCCTGCCGACCAGTTCGAACAGCGCGGCGACCTCCACCGGGAACTGGCCGCGCACCTGGGCGATCCCCCATCGCGCGCCCCCTGCGACAGCAGGGTGACCACCGCCTTCGAGTAGTCGGCGGTTTCCGATCGGTCGCCCGCCTCCCGTTCCGCTCACTCCTCGCTGGTGCTCCCTACTGTCAGCACGGGCACCGGCGACTGCCGAACCAGCCGCTGGGCGACGCTGCCCAGCAAGTAGCGGTCCAGCCCGGTACGGCCGTGGGTGCCCACGACCACCAGGTCGGCCTCGTGGGCCTTGACATGCGAGAGTACCGTCCGGTGGACGGAGGAGCCGTACTCCACGAACCCGGCGACGTCCGCCACGGACGCCTCGGTCTCGTCGACGGCCGCTGCGACGATGTCACTGGCCCTGTCCTCAAGAGCGTCGAGCTGGAGTTCCGAGCGGATGTCAACCCCTAGCGCCGCCACGTTCACCACCGACAGCAGATCCAGCCGGGCGTCGTAGGCCGCCGCCACCTCGGCGCCGGCCGCGACAGCCGCGTCAGCCGGCTCGCTCCCGTCCGTGGGGACGAGCACGCGCCGGAACGGGTGGTGGCTGCGGGGCTTGGTACCCGGGCGGGCGGTGAGCGCCGGCCGCTCGGCGCGCCGGAGTACCCGGTCGGTGGTGCTCCCGAACAGCGTCTCCAGCCCGCCCCGACCGTGGGTTGGCAGCACCACCGACCCCGCATCAACCTGCCGCGCGTAGCCGAGTATCTCCGCGTGAGGCCGGCCCTGGCGCACCGCCGTGATCGCCTCCACACCGCGCTCGGAAGCCCGTTCGGCTGCCTCGCTCACGACCTGCTCGCCTTCCCGCTCCAGGCTGTCGATCACTCCCCCGCCGATGCGGGTCAGGCTGTCCCGGCTCGTGTCGGCCACGTTCAGCAGGTGTAGCTCGGCGCCGTGATGGTCCACGATGTCCAGAACGTACTCAAGCAGGTCTTGGGCCGGTTGACCGCCATCGGTGGGGTAGAGGACGCGTTCGAACATACCGCCGCGGACGGCATCGACCGGTAAAAGTCCGTCCACGACTGCCAACGGGCCACGGGGGGTGGCCATGCAAAAGAATAAATCCACCCATGTGGTCTTTCCGGATACCGCCAGCTGGACGCGACCCACCCCCTACCCCCACCCCCCA
>CAZLOO010000186.1:0-5182 GCA_964561055.1 uncultured Halobacteriales archaeon | reverse complement strand
CCGGAGCCCGCCCGTCCGTCGCGGTCACCGGCGGAATGCTGGTGGTCGGCGGCCTATCGGTGCTGACGGGCACGTATGTCATCGGGGCCAGCACACTCGCGATAGTCCTGCTGGTTACGACGCCGCCGATGCACGGCGTCTGGACCCAAGAGGGGCAGGCAACTCAGGAGGAGATGAGTTAGTCCCCGAAAACGGGGTGGTGCCGACGGGCCCGCTGGACGTTCTGGCGCTGGCGTCGGTGCCGTGGCCGTGCCCCCTAAACACAGGGCTGTAAGCCGACCGAACCGGCCGCCGTGTGGCGCGCGTGTGAAAGCGTAACACCCGTCAGCAGCCGTGAGAGGCCCTCACACGAACGAACACCGAAGTTTATTATTGTCGGGCTCCAGCGGTCAAGTATGCACACCTGCAGGAACTGCAAGCGGACGTTCGCCACCCGGCTTGAGCTCGAACTCCACCGTGATAGCTGCACGGACGACCAACTGTTCTGCACGGAGTGCGGCAAGCGGTTCTCCGAGCGACGAGCGACGACGGACGGCTGGCACTACGCCTGCCCGAACGAGAACTGCGACGGAACTGGCCTCGGCGAGGACCTACGACCCGTACGCGACACTATCACCGTCGAGCAGTAGTCGCAACCAGCCGCTCTATCTCCCGCAGCGCCCGCCGGCAAACCGGTGCGTACGCGGCCACGACCGGCGGTATCTCGATCCCAACCCTGCAGGCACAACTCTCTTCGAGGCCCTCCACCCGGTGGCCAGTCGCTGAAATCAGCGCCCGTCCCTCCCCCGAGCGTGACGGGCGGCCGACACGCCACGTCCAGCGGTAGTCAGCACACGTCGTCACCTCAAAGGGGATCCAGAGCCCGCCGGACACCCGCACCCGGCCGGTCGTGTCGACCTCGGCGAACCGTGTCGGCGATTCGACGGCCCGCACGGACGGTCCCCATGCCGGCCACAGCTCCGTGTCCCTGAGCACCTCCCAGCAGACCTCTCGGGGGGCGTCTATCCGGCGGCTAACGATGAGCCGATAGCCGTCGGCGGTTCGCCGGAGGCGCATACCCTGCGGAAGGACGGCCACGCGTTTAAAGTCCGGCCGACAAGTAGCGGTGGTGTGATTGAGGTAGAGGAACTCCGCAAGGAGTACGGGGGGGTGGTCGCCGTCGAGGGAAGCACGTTCAGCGTCGAGCCAGGAGAGGTGTTCGGCGTTATCGGGCCGAACGGCGCCGGCAAGACGACAACGCTAAAAATGCTCGCCGGCCTTATCGAGCCGACCGGCGGCAGCGCGACCGTGGCGGGCTACCCCGCCGACGATCCCTCCATGCGACGTCATTTAGGGTTCCTCCCGGAGGAGTCGCCGCTGTACGAGGAGATGACCGCGCGGTCGTATCTCCGCTTTTTTTCCGACCTGTACGACGTTTCTCGAGAGACGGCCAACGAGCGCATCGAGCGGACCCTCGATCGGCTGGAACTAGACGCCCGTGACCGGCCGCTGGGGGATACCTCCAAGGGGATGAAGCGAAAGGTAGCCATCGCCCGTTCGCTAATCAACGACCCGGACGTGCTCATCTACGACGAACCCGCGTCCGGGCTGGACCCGCTCACGACCAACTACATCATCGATTTCACCCGTGAGCTCGCTGACGACGGCCGGACAGTGTTGTTCTCAGCGCACAACCTCTACCATGTCCAGTCCATCTGCGACCGAGTGGCCATTATGAATGAGGGCCGAATCGTCGCCCAGGGCGGGCTGGACGAGCTTCGCGCGGAGCACGGCGACACTACCTACAGGGTGTACACCACCGTCGAACTCCCCGAAGCAGCCCGCCAGAACGGCTACTGGGAGACTTCCGTCGGCAGCATGGACGCCGTCGAAGAGGTACGTGCCGCCGCACAGGAACGCGGCGGCAAGGTGGCGGACATTCGCACCGATGAAGCGAGCCTGGAGTCGGTGTTCCTGGACCTCGCCAGCGGGGGGAACGACGACCGCCGCGCCGCCGGCGCGACCGAGCGGGAGCACGAGGCGTGAATCCCCGGAAGCTCCTTCGCATCGCCCGTTGGGAGGTAACCCGCGGGGCCGGCGGTGTCTCGAAGGGAACCGTCGCCGTCGCGCTGGCGACGCTGGTGCTCGTCGTGCTCGTCGTCCCGACGGCACTGTTGGCGGGCGTCGCCATCGACCAGGGAATCTACCGGGTGGGCGTCGCCCCGGACAGTCCCTATTACGGGCCGGTGGCGAGCGACGACACCTTCGCGGTCCGGGAGCCTAACCCCGATGCGCTCGGAGAGCGTATCGACCTCCTGATACGCGATGGCCGGTTCGTCCCCGCCGACACGGAGAAGGGCGCCGCAGCGCTGGCGGAGCTACGGGACACCGTCGAGCGGTACAACGACGCCCAGATGCGAGAGGAGGCAAACCAGTCAGCCGCCTTCCCTGTGGAGGTGTCGATTCGCTACGTCGAACCGGCGAGTGATCCCTCCGGCGGTGGCGTGCCCGATACTCAAGGCGATGGCGGCTACGGCGACACGGCCGATGGGGATACCGGCGGTGGCGGTAACAGCGGTAGCGGCAGCGCGCCGACCCCCGCTGGCGGTGCCGGCGGCCTTTCCGCGCCCAGCGCGGGGCTGTTCGACACCGTCAGCGACGGCACCCCCTCCAGTATTACGCCGCCGTTCCCGTTCCAGTCGCTGGTGCTGGCGTTCGTGTTTGTCATCCCGTTGAACTTCATTATCCAGGCGTACGGCAGTTCGATGCTGCGCGAGCGACTCAACCGGCGCGGGGAACTACTGCTCGTCGCACCCGTCTCGCGGGCCGATGTTATCGCGGGGAAAACGCTGCCGTACTTCGTGGGTGCGGTCGGCGTCGCCGGAGTCATCGTCGTCGGACTGCGGCTCACCGTCGGCGGCGCCGGTCCGGTGTCGGTGCTCGCGGTGGTGCCGCTGGCGGTGCTCTTCCTCGCGGCGACGTTCCTTGGGGCGATGATGGCGCGCTCGTTCAAGGAACTCACCTTCGTCACTGTTACCATCAGCGTCCTGCTCACCTCCTTCGCGTTTGTCCCCGCGGTATTCACGAACACCGACGCCATCGCGCTCATCTCGCCACTGACGCTGGTCGTCCGGGACCTCGGGGGTGAGGCACTACCGGTTGGCGATATCGCTTTCGCGACCCTTCCGGCGACGCTCACAGGCGCCGGGCTGTTCGCGCTGGGCGCTGGCCTCTACCGCGAGGAGGACATGTTCACCCAGCGGCCGGTCCACCTGAAGCTGCTTGACGCGCTGGCCGGCCGGGTCCGGCGGCTCCGGAGCCTCCCGTTGGTGGTTGCGCTGTTGCTCCCGTTCGTGTTCGTCGCCGAACTGGCTGTCGTGGCCCTGCTGTTCGCGGTCGCCCGCACCTTCCCCACGGCGACCCTCGTGGCGCTGCTCGTAGCGGTGGCGCTCATCGAGGAGGCCGCAAAGAGCCTCCCTGTGTACGCAGGCTACGTCCACGCCCGCTACGAGCGGACCCTCCGGACCGGGGTCGTCGCCGGCGCGCTGGCGGGAGTGGGCTTCTTCGTCGCCGAGAAGGGGTTGCTAGCCGCACAGGTGGTCGGTCTCGGTCAGCTCCCGCTCGGACAGGCGACGATCGGCACCGCCGGGGGTGCTGTGGGCGGTGCCCTCGCGGCCGCGCTGCTACTGGCGCCGCTGGCGCTCCACACCGTCACGGCGGCGCTGTCGGCCGTCGGAGGGACCTACGGCCGTCGAGGATACGCCATCGGCTACCTCACGGCGGTCGCAGTCCACGTCGCGTACAACCTGACGGTGGTGATCGCGCTTGTCTGAAAGGCTCGCCATCGCGCGGCGTGACCTCGCGGGGCTGTCCCGCGAGAAGACCATCGTGCTGGCACTGCTGATCCAGCTGTTCGTCGCGGCCTTCTCGTCGTTTCTCGTCGTCGGTCTGTCCACCCTCGTGGATCCGGGCACGGCTAGCTCCGAACAGACGGTTGAAGCGGCGGTGACCGGCAACGCCAGCGATGAACTCCTCGCCGCCGCCCAGGAAGTCGATGGTCTCAGACTTCGGCAATTCGCGGACAGGGAGAGCGCCCGCGCGGCCTTCGACAGCCGGCGGGCTACCGCGATCGTGGAGGCGACTCGCGTCGGCGACCGCATCAGTGTGGATGTCACCGCCGCGCGGGGCGTTCAGACGACTGTCGTCGTCGTACGGCTTCGGGAGACACTGGAGGCGCTGGAGCGGGTCGAGCGCGAACGCCGGGCGGAGTCGCTGGCCCGCCGGGTGCTGGAGCTCCCTCCGGAATCCGGCGCCAGTCCGTACTACGGGTTTACCTACACGATACTCGTGCCGCTGTTGATGTTCCTTCCACCGTTTATCAGTGGCTCGCTTGCGGTTGACGCCGTCACCGAAGAGGTTGAACGGGGAACGATGGAGCTACTGCGGGCGACGCCGGCGTCGCTGGTCGCCATCGTGGACGGGAAGGCGCTGGCGATGGCTGCGCTGGCGCCCGCCCAGGCTGTCGCGTGGATAGCGCTGCTGTCGCTCAACGGTATCACCCTTGCAAACCCGCTGGCGCTGGTGGCGCTCGTGGCGGCGTTCGCGACACTCGTGACGGCGCTGGGTGTCGTGGTCGGCCTCGCGACCGGCCGGCGCCAGCAGGCACAGCTACTGTACTCCCTGGGCGTGTTGGTGGCGTTCGGCGCGGCGGCGCTGCTCCCCGAGCATCCGACGACGACGGCTGCGCTGCTGGCAATCGACAGCGCGACGACGAGCACCTACCTTCTGCTGGCGGGATACCTCCTGACCGGGGCGCTGGCGTACGGCGGTACCCGGGCGTTCGTGGCCCGGGTTAACCCGGAGCGGCTCTGAGCCCAAGGGGATTTATTGACCCCCCACTGGTGCCCCAGCCATGGAGTACACGACACTGGGCTCGACGGGGATGACCGTCTCACGGATCTGTCTGGGCTGCATGAGCTTCGGCGACCCCGAGTGGCGTGAATGGGTGCTCGGCGAAGAGAAGGGTGTCGAGCTCGTCGAGCGGGCGATCGACCTGGGTATCAACTTCTTCGACACCGCCAACATGTACTCGGTGGGCGAGTCCGAGCGAGTGCTCGGGACCGCCCTCGAGGGGTACGACCGCGACGAGCAGGTGGTGGCGACGAAGGTGTACAACCCGATGTCCGAGGACCCCAACGCACAG
>CAZLOO010000185.1:0-5192 GCA_964561055.1 uncultured Halobacteriales archaeon | reverse complement strand
CGACCGGATCGCCGCCGATGGAGCTGGAGACGGACGTGCTGTGGGTGGCGCTTCCGGAGGGCCACGCCGCCGCCACCCTCGACCGGCTGGACGCTCCCCTGCTCCAACCCACCGAGCGCGCGGCCCGCGACCTCCGGGTGCCCGAGGAAGAGGGCCGGTACACCTACGCCGGGGGGCTCCACGCCGCCGAACACGGCGTTATCGGGCTCGCGCCTCTAGAGCTGATGATCGACAGCAGCGACGTCGGCGGGCTCTCGACCCCGCGCCACCCCGACGAGACGGCTCCGGGTCCGGTGTGGTTCGTCCACGACGGTATCGACGGAGGTGTCGGCTTCACCCGCGCCATCTACGAACACCTCGACAGCATCCTCGAGCGCACCCGCGAGCATCTTGCTCGCTGTGACTGTGAACGCCGCCGGGGCTGTCCGCTCTGTGTGATGTCCGAGCACTGTGGCAACAATAACGACCCGCTGGACCGAGCGACCGCCGATATCATCCTTGAGGACGTGCTAAACGCTGTCGAGCGGGCCTAAGAGGTCGCTCCCCGCCCTGCTTGCGGTGACAACCCCCCTCTCCTTCCGGTGGACCCACCTGGCCAGTCGTGAACCGCTGGCGCGCGGCCGACAGGGTGATGTTGTTCGGTAGTGCTTCACACCCGCGTCACTTGGGAAGCGTCAATTTGGCTCCAACCGAAGTCATTTCCGTTCAACGGTTCCGGAAGCTACCCGAAGACGGGAGTGGCTCGGGAGCGAAGAACCTCTATGGGATTCCGGCTCCGCGACCACACGGCCGACGTCGCCATCGAGGCGGAGGCCGACGGGCTCGGGGCGACGTTCGCAGCCGTCGCCGACGGGCTGGCCGCTGCTCAGTGCGACGAGGAGGAAGTCCCCGATCCGGACGGGCCCGACGGCGGAGAGCGCTTCACAATCCAGGAGCGCGCCGAGAGCCGGGAGGCGCTCCTCTTCGACTTTCTCGACCGGCTCATCTACGAGCGAGACATCCAGTCAGTACTCCCTGTGGACCACGAGGCGACGGTGACCCGCGACGGCGAGGCATGGGTCGTAACCGCCAGCGCCCGCGGGGTCCCCCTGTCGGCGGTGCGCGCCCGCGAGGTGAAGGCGGTCACCTATTCCGAGATGGCCATCGAGGAGACCGATGACGGCTGGCGAGCGTACGTCGTGATGGACGTCTAACTGCGTGGGACAGTCGGACACCCTTTTGTCCCGACGACCGTACTCAGGGGTATGGCTGACACGTTCGAGACCGACGCGGGCATCCGCCTGGAGAAGCTCCGCGAGAACGTCTGGGAGATCCCACAAGAGGGCGACATGCGGGTCCCGGCGCGCGTGCTCGCCAGCCGGAGCCTGCTGGAGGAGATCGCCGAGGACCGGACCCTCCAGCAGCTCAAGAACACCACTCATCTGCCCGGTATCCGCAAGCACGCCGTCTGCATGCCGGACGGCCACCAGGGGTACGGCTTCCCCGTCGGCGGCGTGGCGGGCATCGACGCCGAGAACGGCTGTATATCGCCCGGAGCAGTCGGCTACGACATTAATTGTCATCCCTATGATACCAGCGTGTTGCTTGAGTTCGGTAGACACTGCGATATCGGTGACCTACGGGGGCGGTTTGAGGAGGAGCGAGCTATCGTTTCGGCTGATGAGTCGGTTGCATCGGATATTCGCCTGTTCACTGAGTCCGGAACCCAACAGCTCTACGAAGTCGAAACAGACACCGGCGACACGGTTCGGGCGACCGCCGAACATCCGTTCCTTACGCCGGATGGAATGGTCGAACTCCGTGACATCGAACAGGGTGATACGGTATTCACTCGACCGTTCGTCGGTCTCCCCGATGAGAATCCGGAGGAGTTCGTCGTGCTCTCAGAGAATGATTTTGTCGATGAGGATCCACAACTCGTCTCTTTCCTGAAGGAGGAAGGGTTGCTTCCGCTCACATCCACCGACGAGGCGTTCAACCGGTTGCTGAAACTGGTCGGTTTCCACACGGGCGACGGGACGTTCCGCGGGAAGCAGACCTGGTTCTACGCTGACCCGGATGATCTTGAGAGGATTCGGGAGGACATCACGTCTATCGGATTTTCCCCTTCGAAAATTTACTCGCGTGAACGCCGACACGAGTTCAAAGAGAACTCCTTTGAGCGGACCGAACACAGCATAAAGGTCGAAGCTCACGGCCTCAAACAGTTGCTCACGCGCCTTGGTACGCCCGAGAGCAAGAAAATCGAGTCCGATTTCACCACCCCAGAGTACTTCGATCGACTGACCGACTGGCAACGGGCCTTGTATCTGTCAGCGTTCTTTGGTGCCGAGATGAGCACCCCGTCGTCACAGTACAGTATGAACCTCTACTGTCCGACTGTATCCCAGAACCGGGTTGCTGAGACGGCCGACGCTGGCGAACAGTTCATGCTTGAGATCGCGGAGGCTCTGGAAGACCTCGGAATCGAAACGAACGAGATTGAGCGTTTCGACTCCGATTCGGGTCCGGAGGGGATGCAGCGGTTACGGCTTGGTATCAAAAACGACTCGAAGAACCTGATTCGTTTCTTCACTACTGTCGGATACAGGTACAACCGTAAGAAGCAGAAGGAAGCCGCGGCCGCGTCGCAGTACCTGAAGCTCAAAGAACGGGTCATCGAGCGAAAGGAGCGTTTCGCCGAGAGAGCAATCGCGATGGCGGACGGAGGGACGCCTGTTAGTAAGATTACGGACGAGCTTGACGCCCCCGACCACTTCCTCCGACGGACGGTTCGCGATGGTATCGAGACGGGGCCCCGACCGCCGAGTGATTTCCCTGGGTACGACGAGTTCCGAGAACGGATTGGAGTCAGAGAGAACCTGACCGTCGAAACTGAAGTGGTTTCTGTCACGGAGGCCGGGGAGGAGACGGTGTACGACATCGGCGTCGAGCACGAGGACCACACGTTCGTCGCGAACGGGTTCGTCGTCTCGAACTGCGGGGTGCGGATGATGCGGACGAACCTCACCTACGACGACCTCCGGGGCTGCGAGGAGGAGCTGGTGGACGCGCTGTTCGAGACGGTCCCCTCGGGGCTGGGCGGCGGTGGTGTCGTGGAGTCGGACGTTGCCACCGTCGACGCCATCCTCGACCGGGGGGTGGAGTGGGCGCTGGAGGAGGGGTACGCCGTCGAGGCGGACCTAGAGCACTGCGAGGACGGCGGCGTACGCCGCGAGTCCGACCCCTCGAAGGTCTCGCGGGAGGCCAAGGAGCGCGGGGCGAACCAGATCGGGTCGCTCGGATCGGGCAACCACTTTCTGGAGGTCCAGCGGGTGACGGACGTGTTTCTGCCGGAGGTGGCCGACGCTTTCGGGCTGGAGGAGGATCAAATCGTAGTGCTCATCCACTGTGGCTCACGGGGGCTGGGCCACCAGACCTGTACGGACTACCTCCGGCGGATAGAGCAGGCCCACGGCGACCTGCTGGAGGAGCTCCCCGACCGGGAGCTGGCGGCCGCGCCCGCCGGCTCGCAGCTGGCGGAGGAATACTACCAGGCGATGGGGGCGGCGATCAACTTCGCCTGGACCAACCGTCAACTCGTCATGCACGGCACCCGGCAGGTGTTCGAGGAAGTGTTCGACCGATCCTGGGAGTCGCTGGGGATGGACCTGCTGTACGACGTCGCCCATAACATCGCCAAGAAGGAGGTCCACGAGCTCCCCGAGGGAAAGCGCGAACTGTACGTCCACCGGAAGGGGGCGACTCGGGCGTTCCCGGCGGGGCGGCCGGAGGTCCCCGCCGCCTACCAGGACGTGGGCCAGCCGGTGATCATCCCCGGGAGTATGGGTGCCGGGAGCTACGTGCTGAGAGGTGGGGCGAAGGCGATGGGGCTCACCTTTGGATCGACGGCCCACGGCGCCGGGCGACTGATGAGCCGCACGCAGGCCAAACAGACCTACTGGGGCGAGGACGTGCGTGACGACCTCCGGGAGCAACAGCACGTGTACGTGAAGGCCCAGAGTGGCGCCACCATCGCCGAGGAGGCGCCCGGCGTGTACAAAGACGTCTCCGAGGTGGTGCGGGTGTCCGACGCGCTGGGCATCGGGGACAAGGTGGCTCGGACCTACCCCGTATGTAACATCAAGGGCTGATCAGCACCGTAGCGGCTCAGGCCGGGGACGGGTGGTGATGGTGGCGCCACATTCCGGGCAGACGTAGCGCTCGCCGTCGCCGTCGGAGTGGCGGAGCCAGTCGCCGTCGACGCTGCTCTCGTAGCCGCAGTCACAGAACAGCACTGCTTTCCGGCGGGTGGAGGTGTCGGGCGGAGCGGGGTGACTGGTCACACTATCGGTAGGCATCCCACCCGCATAACGCTGTCCGCCACGAGCGATCGGGAGGGTTCAGGGATCGGCGACGGTCACGCGGCCGTCCTCAACGGTCACCTCGTACCCGTGGTAGTGAAACCGCACGACAGCGTCGTTCCCGAGCGTGTTCAGAGCGTCGATGTCCAGAACCGACGCCAGCGGCGGCCGCAGTTCTGCCGGCTCCCGGCCCTCCCGCTCGGCGACGGCCCGGACCACCGCGACGGCAAAGGTGTCCTCGGGCTCCCGTACCTGGCGGCGGCCCGTCTCGGTGCTCATAGCTGCCGGTGCGTGGTGTGGTATCATAAATCTCAGTCAGACTTATATAATCATTCTAATACCAGACCACCGTAACGACTAACAACACGGCGTGGTAACACTAAGTGGTATGAGCGGTTACGAGCAGTTCAGCGACGTCGGCGAGGCGGACGTGACCCGCGCCATCGGTCAGGAGTGGACCGAGGAGTTCATGGACTTCTCGGACTCGGAGGTGATCGTCGTCGGAGGCGGCCCATCCGGGCTGATGGCCGCCACGGAACTGGCCGAGCGGGGCGTCCAGACGATGGTCGTCGAGAAGAACAACTACCTCGGCGGGGGGTTCTGGCTGGGCGGGTTCCTGATGAACAAGGTGACCGTCCGGGCCCCCGCCCAGGAGGTGCTGGAGGACCTCGCGGTCGACTACAAGCCCGCCCGGGACACGGAGGGGCTGTACGTGGCCAACGGTCCCGAGGCTTGCTCGGGGCTTATAAAGGCCGCCTGTGACGCCGGCGCGAAGATACAGAACATGACGGAGTTCACGGACGTGGTCGTCCGGGAGGACCACCGCGTCGGCGGCATCGTTATGAACTG
>CAZLOO010000184.1:0-5219 GCA_964561055.1 uncultured Halobacteriales archaeon | reverse complement strand
AGCGAGGACTGCTCGGCGGCCGCCAGCACGTCCGCCGCCGTGGACCACGACGACCGCGCACAGTCCGGCAAGGAGCCGTGTTCGCGGACGTATTCGCGAAGAAATTTCCGAGTCGCGGGGTCGCTCGGATAGCCCGAGCCCACCTCACCGTGCGCCTCACTGATGGCCGCGACGGCGGCGTCCCGTTCCACCTTCGCGACGACGCTCGCTGCGCTCACGATAGCATATGCCTCGTCGGCCCCGTGCTCGGCCTCGACGGTCAGATTCCCGCCGTGAGCGTCGGCGACCCGCCGTGCGAACCGCTCCGGCTTCGTGTCTGCCGCGTCACACCATCCTCGCCCCGTCGCGCCCGCGTCGGCCAGCGCTGCCGCGTGGGCTTCCACCGTGAGCGTGTTCATGTCCAACCCGCCGTCGATTCGCTCGATGTCGACGTGTGCGAGGCCCACGCGAAACCTCGGGTCCGAGCGGACCGTCTCCGCGATGGCCTCGCGGCGCTCCGGGGAGAGGCGCTTGGAGTCGTCGATATCCTCGGGTAAGTCTGCGGGATCCCCGGCGACGCACGCGGCGACCATCGGCCCGAGAACGGGCCCCTTGCCGGCCTCATCGACGCCGAACATGACGGCGCCGCGGCTGGCTATGGCATAGCCGTTATGAAAAAGGCGAAGATTGACCAGTCGTCGCGGCCGAGGCGGTCTCGCGGCCGGCCGAGGCTGTCAGTCGTCGGCCTCGGTCAGCAGGTCGACGTCGACGTTCGACTCCTCTGCAGACAGCGGCCCGTCCTCCTCGTCGACGTCCTCCTCGACATCGTTATGATACAGCGTATACTCCGCGTCCATGTGATGGCACATCGTTCTATGTCACCTCGATGCATGCGAGGGGCCTCTCGTTCTTAACGGTTGTGCACGTATGCCGCCTTACTCCAGTAGGAAGGCGGGGTCGTCGAACGGTTTGCTCCCCTCGACGGCGAGCACATCCAGCGCGGTGACCGTCGCTTCCACCCCGAGCAGGCCGGCGAGGCTCGGCTCCGTGCGCCCCCCGTCCCCGGAGATCAGCTCCTTCACGTACAGCCCGCCCTCACCGCGTAGCTCGACGGTCGCCTCCTGCTCGCCGGTCAGCTCTCCCTCCGCCGAGAGGACAGTCCGCTGGCGAACCACATCGGCCCGGCGCTGGTCCACGCGGTGGGGGGTGCGCTGGTCCACGGTCCTCCCTTCCAGTTCTGCCAGCGCGTCCTGCAGCGCGCTCCTCTCGACGGGTGCGTCGAACGTGACTGTTGCGCGGTAGGTCTTGTCCGCGTCCAATTCCTTCACCCGTTCGACCATCTCGTGGCTGGCCCGGCAAAGTCCCTCCACCTCGACGCGGCCCTCAGCGAACTCGTTGACTTCCGCCTCCAAGGCGTCAGTGTCGACTTCGCGGCGGCGCGGTTCCTTTACCTCGATGACGAAGGGTCGGCCGGTGCCCAGCATCAGCGCGTCCACATCCTCGCGGCCGGCACCATGGAACACCGCCTCCTCACCGTCCATCGTGTCCAACACCGGCGGGGTCGTCAACTGCTCGACGCTGGTGCCGTAGCGGTAGCCGGTGCCCTCGCAGGCCTCGCACTCAGCACCGCGGCGCAGTCCAGTCGTCCCGCAGTCAGAGCAGGGCCACTTCGTCTGTGGAATGTTCCGCTCCAGCTTCCGGTAGCGGCCGTACACGAACGCGCTGTTGACCTGAGCCTCTACCTCGTCGGTCGCGAGATCGAGCACTACGAGCACGTCCGGGCGTTCACGATCCATCTCAGCGTCGAGACCCGCGCCAAGGCGCTTGCCGACCTCGCGGTTGAACTCCCGGTTCATCGGCTCGCCGGCGTCCTCCGGGAGCCCCGCCTCCGCTCTGAGGAGGGTATCGTTCTCCTCCAGCAGTGGTGGCACTCGAGTGCCGACCTGATAGGTGGTAATCTCGTACCCCTCAATAGCGGCTAACGCGCGTTCGGCGAATTCCTCCAGCCGGGTGAACTCGCCCTCGCATACCCAGCAGTCCTCCGTTTCGGCCCGCTCGAACGGCTCGTCGTCGGCCAGCGCGCAGACCGTCCGGAGCCCCCGGCCGCGCTCGCCGTTACCCAGCCCGAACGACCGGTCCGCGACCAGCCGGCCGAGACAGTGGTCACACACCGGCCCGGAGCCCAGGGCAGCACGCGTGACCGCCAGCAGATCGACTTCCCCCTTCTCGTCCTCGCTTGGAGTCCCGTCGCCCATACCGGGGCCAGTTGCCCAGGTCGCTTGTGGGTTCCGGGACGTCGCGAGTCCACAGCCTCAAGCAGAGGCCTCGCGTACGGCCGCCATGACCGACGACGAGGGAAGACCCGTCAGGGTGCCGGGCCCGCGAGAGCTGACGGCCACGCTCGACCGACCGGGCGGGGACGCGTGTGTGGTTGCCTGTCCGCCACACCCCCAGATGGGCGGCACGCGCAGCGACAGCCGGCTCACCGCCGTCAGCAACGCGCTCACCCCGACAGCGTGTCTCCGGTTCGACTACGGCCCCTGGGCGGAGGCCGAGGGCGAGCGCAAGGACACCCTCGCCGCCGTCCGGTGGGCGAGGGAGCGCTACGATCGGGTCGGGCTGTTCGGATTCAGCTTCGGCGGCGGTATCAGCCTGGTCGCGGCCCCCGAGGCGGAGCCGGACGCGGTGAGTGCGCTCGCGCCGGCCTCCCGGCTGGGGGACCTGGACGCCGCGGCCGCGCTCGACGCCATCGACTGCCCGGTACAGGTCGTGTACGGCGAACGTGATACGACCGCCGAGTGGGAGCCGGTCGTTGAGCGAGCCCGCGCGCTCGGCCTGGAGGTGGTGACGATGAGCGCCGACCACTTCTTTGTCGGCCAGCGCAAGAAGGTCGGAGACCGCGTGGCGGGATTTCTGCGGGCCTACCTCTGAACCGCGAGCGAGGTCCGAGAATGAACGGACGTGGAAGCTAGAACGTGTCGTCGTAAGCGTTTAGTCGTCCCCTCGCAGACGGTTGATATGCCGACAGGCCCGACGGAGTACGACCCGACGCTGGGCAACAAGTTCATTTTCGTCACGGGCGGCGTCATGTCCGGGCTGGGGAAGGGGATCACGGCCGCCAGCACCGGCCGACTGCTCGCGAACGCCGGCTTCGACGTTACCGCAGTGAAGATCGACCCGTATCTTAACGTCGACGCCGGGACGATGAACCCGTTCCAGCACGGGGAGGTGTACGTCCTCAAGGACGGCGGCGAGGTGGACCTGGACCTTGGGAACTACGAGCGGTTCCTCGATGTGGATATGACCTCCGACCACAACGTCACCACGGGGAAGGTGTACCGGGAGGTCATCGAAAAGGAGCGAGCCGGCGACTTTCTCGGTAAGACGGTACAGATCATCCCGCACATCACCGATGATATAAAACGCCGTATCCGGGAGGCTGCGGAGGGACACGACGTCTGTATCGTGGAGGTCGGCGGGACCGTCGGCGACATCGAGGGGATGCCGTACTTGGAGGCACTGCGCCAGTTCGCCCACGAGGAAGAAGACGATGACCTCCTGTTCACGCACGTTACTCTCGTCCCGTACTCGAAGAACGGGGAACAAAAGACGAAGCCGACCCAACACTCCGTGAAGGAGCTGCGCTCCATCGGCCTGCAGCCGGATATCCTGGTCGGACGCTGCGAGGACCGCTTGGAGAAGAAGACCCGCGAGAAGATCGCGCTGTTCTGTGACGTGCCGACCGACGCCGTGTTCTCGAACCCGGACGTGGAAGACATCTATTACGTTCCGCTGATGGTGGAAGACGAAGGGCTTGACGAGTACGTAATGGAGCGGCTGGGCCTGGCCGACCGAGCGCTCCCCCGGGCCGAGCGAGACAACCGGTGGCGGGAGCTGGTCACCCGCGACACCGCCGACACCGTCCAAGTGGCGCTTGTCGGCAAGTACGCGCTGGACGACGCGTACATCTCGGTGAACGAGGCGCTAAAACACGCCGGTCTAGAGCACGGCGTTGAGGTGGAGACTCTATGGGTGGACTCCGAGGAGATGGACGGCGATCACCGCGACCGCCTGGAGCGCGCTGACGGTGTCGTAGTACCGGGCGGCTTCGGCTCCCGTGGGACCGAGGGGAAGATCGCCGCCATCGAGCATGCCCGGGAGAATGACGTTCCCTTCTTGGGGCTGTGCCTGGGCTTTCAGCTCGCGGTCGTGGAGGTGGCCCGCAACGTCGCCGGGATGCCGCGCGCCCACTCCGCGGAGCTGGACCCCGAGACTCCCGATCCCGTAATCGACCTCCTGCCCGAGCAAAAAGAGGTTGATGACATGGGCGGGACAATGCGGCTCGGCGCCTACAAAACGGAAATCAAGGAGGGTACGCTCGCTTACGACCTGTATGGGAACAGCTGCACGGAGCGACACCGCCACCGCTATGAGGTCAACCCGGAGTATATCCCCCGGTTGGAGGAGGCGGGAGTCGTGTTCTCCGGCACGACGAAGGGTCGCATGGAGATATTGGAGCTCCCCAGCCACCCGTACTTTGTCGGCACACAGTTCCATCCGGAGTTCCGCTCCCGACCGGGGCGTGCGAGCCCGCCGTTCCTCGGGCTGGTCGGGGGCGTCGTCGAGCGCTCGTCGGTCGATCCAGGCCGCGGGCAGGGCGAGGAGGTGGTGCGCTGATGGTTGACGCCGAGGCGTTCGTTGAGGAGGCTGTCGCCGAAATACGCGATGAAGTCGGCGAAGAAAGCGCCGTAATCGCCCTCTCGGGTGGTGTCGACTCCTCGACGGCCGCCGCGCTGGCGTACGAGGCCATCGGCGACCGGCTCACGCCCGTCTACGTGGACACCGGCCTAATGCGGAAAGGCGAGACGGAGCAGGTCCGCGAGACGTTCGCGTACATGGACTCGCTGCGGATCGTCGACGCCCGCGAGCGGTTCCTCGAGGCCCTTGAGGGGGTGACCGACCCGGAGGAGAAGCGCCACGCCATCGGCGAGCAGTTCATCCGGGAGTTCGAGACGGTCGCCCGCGAGGTGGAGGCCCGGATGCTCGTCCAAGGCACCATCTACCCGGACCGGATCGAGTCCGAGGGGAATATCAAGTCACACCACAACGTCGGTGGGCTACCGGAGGTGGTAGAGTTTGATGGTATCGTCGAGCCGATGCGGGACCTGTACAAGGACGAGGTGCGGGAGGTCGCGCGCGAGCTCGGGCTAGACGCGGTGGTCTCCGAACGAATGCCGTTC
>CAZLOO010000183.1:0-5228 GCA_964561055.1 uncultured Halobacteriales archaeon | reverse complement strand
TTCTGAGAGTTCCACCAGAGCTGACTGCGACGGGTCTTGTTGAAGCGACCGACGAGGCTGCTCTCTCACTCTTGAGGGCACGCTCGCAGTTCGGTAGCGTGGTGGACGCGCAGGTGGCTGGGATTGTCGGAAACCGGAACCCCCCCGCCAGCCCCTATCCGGCGTGAGAGTGAGACGCGAGGTATGCCAATCTGTGAGTGCGTCGGTATCCGGACCCGCGAGCGACGATTCCTACGGCTGACACAGCCCGTCTCCGCGGGCATCATGACCCTGGCCGTCGGTGACGGGACCCGATACGTCCGGGTGACGTGTGGAGAGTGTGACGGGGGGATTCGATGGGTCGGCTCCCGGCTGGTCGAACTGCTGTTCGACATTGAGGCGGAACGGCTCGCTGGCGCGCCGTTGGCTCGCGAGGACTGGCAGGTGCGGGTGATCGAGCCGTCGGAAGGGCCTGCGGTCCTCCGCGAGCTGGCGGCCCCGATCACCGACGGCGAGGTCCGAGTGCAGCTGGACCTCCAGCGGACCGACAACTGGTGACGGAGGGACTTGGTCAGTGGCGAGGTACATCCATCTCGCGAACGGTGCAGGCGACCCGAGGCGAAGGACGACTGGCGTGACTGTCGACTCTTATCGAGTGGCTCAGTCGGTCGTGTCCTTCGTCGCCGTCCTGATTTCGGCGGCTACATCTCCCGGCAGCCCGAGGTCCTCGATGTACCGCTTCTGGCCAGTATCGAGGTCGCTTCTGGTCAGCCCGCAGCGCTGGAACGTTCGCAACAGGAACCGCGTTCCCCACTCGAAGGGAACCTCCCGGCGCTCGGCAGCGCTGTGAATACCCTGATCGTTGGTGACGAGGCGGGCCCCCTCGCGGCCGTCGACGAGCGCGAGACAGGACCAGTCCGCCGGCGCGAGTGCGCCGGGCGTCCGGGTCTCGATACGATCGAGATTGACCACCTCGATAGTCAGCCAGTCGGGTTGCTCGATAGAGACGTAGTCTTGGAACTCCGTCCACACCCGGTCGGTGGCGAGCACGTCGGTGTCCGGCGGCCACGTCCCGAGCCCGTCGAACCAGCCGGCCGTGTGGAATGATGAGAGTACGTTCGTGTCCAGGACGATCGCCGCCGGCCGAAGTTCGTCGGGGGTCACGCCTCGTCCGGGTCGGTGTCGGTGTCAGTCCCCGTGTCCCGGTCGGTCGCTGCCGGGGCTTCGGTCTCCCCGTACAGGTCCGCGACGCTGTCAGGGCCGAACCGCGGTGCCACGTCGTACTCTTCGAGGAGGGCCTCAAAGGCGGGCCGCGAGAGTCCCGCCAACTCGGCGCCGCGGCCCACCGAGATGTCCAGCCGATTGTATGCTACCGCAGCTCCAAACTCACGGACACGCTCGCGAAGCTGCTCGTCAGTAGCAGTCTCTGGGTCGTCGACGAACGAGGCCTCCCCACCGATTGCTCTCTCGACGTGCCAGAGCGTTCGCGCCACGTCCCGGACGAGTTCGGCGCGGTCGTCATCGGAGATAGTGTCGTCGTTGCTTAGCGCATACAGCCGTGCAAAATACGCCAGAGTGGCTGAAAAGAGTGCCTCCGCCTCCGCATTATCGGTTTCATCGAGCCCGTTGCTAGCCCACAGAAGCCCAGCGTATCCTGCCGCGACGATCAGGTACGGTTCGGCATCACGAACGAACCAGATTCCCTGAATGGTTTCATCGACCAGCTGGTTGAGTAACCGGATGACAAACCGGCGAAGTCGGTCAGGAGATACTCCGGACAGCTGTGCTTGGAGCGTCTCGGCGCTGCCGAACTCCTCGGTGATCTGTTCCGTGATGACAGTAGTCGCGTCGGTAAACCGCTCCTCAGGCGGCAGGGTCAGTAGTTCGTCAACGAAGCGTGCCATCCACTCTTGAGGATCGTCGTAGACGAGTTCGATGAACGCGCCTAGTTCATCGATCTGGTCCGCTAGCGGAGTGAACGGGTCGCCGACACTGTCTGCTGGGGAGGTGGGCGCCCCGGCCGAGGCGTCGAGTCCGGACATGATGGTAGCGACGGAACGTGAACGCGTCTGTACTACTGTACCGCGAGAATCCATCTGAATCTTGTGGTGCCAAACGAATCCGGTCAGTACTGGGGCACCTCCACCTCGCGAACGGCGCTGGTCGTCCGCTCGTCACGCTCGAGGGCCATCTGCCGAGTGGAGAGCAGCTCAACGAGCTCGGTGGCCTGGTCGGCCGAGAGGTCGCCCTCCCGCCGGCGTCGAGCCGTTCGCCCCCCTCGACACCACCCCCGACGCGGTCGCGGTGGTGCGGGCCGCGAACCCCCTCGCGAATTACACGCTCCTCGGCCTCGGCGTCGCGGCGGCCGTGAGCGCCCTCTGGGTCGGGAGCGCGCTGGCCGGGTGAGCCTGCCAGCGGCGTTTAAGTGCCTCTCGCGAGAAAGTAGTGATATGGAAGGAATTCGCGAGCGGCCGCGCTGTTGTTCTGGCCCCCGAGCGGGCGTGTGGGTATCCCGTCGCTGCAGGGGGCTACTCGTTGCCCCACGGTGCGTAGAGAGCGGCGTTCACCTCGCCCTTGAGGTAGCGCTCGCCCAGCCCGGTGATCTCGTCAGCGTCACCGTGGAGCGGCGCGATGAAGCCGACCCGCGCGAGCAGGCGACACCGCTCGTCGGTCAGCTCACGTGTGGCATCCGCGAGCGGGCCGGCAGCCATCGCGGCCGGCGAGGTACGAGCGGTCGCGGCGAGATAGTCCATGATGCGGTCGTCGAGCGGGCACAGCCACTATGCTGGGGCACGCATAGGGGGCGTGGTCCGATTCTCCATCATAAACGTCCGGATAGCGTCGCCATTGCCCGGCCGATTTGGCCGTGAAACGTAGCCGTCACCTCCCGTCTCGGTCCCCTCCCGCACGGTTCGCCGGTGGACGGCCGGAATGCCGACGGCGATCCGGGTCGGCCACGGTCCCCGTCGAGATGTTGGCCCCCAATCCACGGGTACCGATCATCGCTCACGGATACGGCGGGCGGGCACCCACTCACAGTTGGACACACCATGCTGCGGCGGGTCGGTCTCGCTCGTCGTGAGCTGCCGCCCACGGATCCAACTCATCGAGCGTCGTTGCCCGCCCCTCGCGAACAGACGCAGGGCTCGATAGACCATCTACTCCGATTCGAGCTGGTCGTAGAACGTCCTGGGCTCGACGATCTTGATGCCTCGGAACGACTCCAGACCGAGGAGATGCTGATCGCCCGAGACGATGTACTCGACGTTGCCAGCGACAGCAGCCTCGAGGAACTTGTCGTCGTCAGGATCGCGCTCCACGGCAGTGATGTCCTCCTCGGGCTCGACGAACTCCGCGAAGTACCGGATCGTCTCGACCTCCTGCTGGATATCGTCCTCGTCCATCCCGAAGCGGTCCGGATACTTGAGCAGCGTCTCGCGGAACTCGGTGAGCGTTGCAACGGAGACGATAATCTGATACTCGCCGGTGAAGCCTTTGACGAGGAGCTCGTGGGGGACGCCGGTCGCGATGACACCGGAGATAAAAACGTTCGTATCGAGGACTGCCTTCATTCCTCAGCGTCGCGCGTCCTGTGGACCAACTCGGTGACCTCCGCCATCGAGAGATCGACCGTCTCGGCTCGCTCCTCGACCCGCTGTTGGAACTCCTCGACCGACGGGAGCTCGAGTTTCTTCAGGACGATCCCGTAGTCGGTCGGGACGACCATCAGCTTCGTTCCCTTCTCGAGTCCGAACTGTTCGCGCAGTCGGCTCGGGATCGTTATCTGGCCTTTCGACGTGACGGTGGTTACCTCGGGCTCGTCGGTGCTCATGCGGGGATCACTACGTAAGAATTCCTTACGCGCGGGCTTGAATCCACCGGTCGGGCCCAGTCCTCACCGGCAGTCACGGCGGGGCGTCCCGGGGTGGAGCCTCGATCGGCCGCTGTCTCGATTAGGGGCCGCCAGTCCGTGATGACGCTCGTGATGGTGCCGTATGATGAGCGATGCCACAGGACCGCTATCCACCGCCCCACAGGACGTGTTGGCCGCGTTCACCTCGCCGTCGAGATAGCGCTCCCCCAGGCCGGTAATCTCGTAGGCGTCGCCGTAGAGCGGCGAGATGAGCCCGACCCAGGCGATGGCGACACCGCTCGTTGAGTGTCTCGGGTGAGGCATGCGCACGGGCGGTGCCTCGCTACTGCAAGAGCCACCTATCGACGAGCCCCTTCGTGAGGATTGGCGTGTCGGAGACAGCGAGCACCGCCGCAGCTGACACGAACATTAATGAGCGCCTCGTCGGCGTTCCACGCATGGACGCGGCTGCCGAACGAGTACGCGCGGAGTTCATGGACGCGGTGTTCAGGGCTGCCGACCGGGCGGATATCGCCTACTACGTGGAACGCGCCAGGGCTGCCGATGGTCCGGTGCTCGAGGTCGGCTGTGGTACCGGGCGGATCTATCTCAAGCTCTTGGAGGCGGGGATCGACGCGGACGGACTCGATCTCTCGGCGGCCTCGCTGTCCGTGCTCCGGGAGCGGGCCGACCAGCGAGGAGTGGTCCCGAGCGTGTGGCAGGCGGATATGACACAGGTCAGTACCGACCGGGAGTACGCGCTCGTGATCTGCCCGTTCAACGCCATCCAGGCACTACCGACAGTCGAGCAGCAGCGCGCGCTCTTCGAGGCAGCCTACGAGGCGCTCGCTCCGACCGGTGCGTTCGTCTTCGACACGTTCGTCCCCAGCTTCGAGTACATCGCCGAGCAGTGGGGGGAGTGGACCACGCGCACCATCGAGTTCCGCGGCGCTCCCGTGGCGTACCACACCCGTTCCCGGCTCGTCGACGAGGTGATACAGGAGTACGTGTCCGAAAAGAAAGCCGTCACGCAGGACGGCGACCAGCTGTTTTCGTTCGCAGGGCGGGCGACGTTACTCCCCTATCGCGAACTCGCGTTGCTCGCCCGGCTGTCGCCGTTCGAGACGTGGGCGGTAACTGGCGACTACACCGACGAGCCGTTGGCCGACGGTCACTCGGCGCAGGTCTGGACGCTCACCCAGACAGCGTAACCACCGAGCGCGATGAGAGAGGTGCCGCCGCTGTGGCCGGTACAGGCGTCGAGCACCTCGACCGGCGCGGTGAAGACCTACGTGTGGTGGGCGGCGCACTCGGGCGGCGCCGTCGCGGTCGGGTCACACATCGCGCCCGACGCGCTCACTCCTGCCGGCGTCGAGCCGTTCGCGCCCCTCGACAC
>CAZLOO010000182.1:0-5237 GCA_964561055.1 uncultured Halobacteriales archaeon | reverse complement strand
GACAAGGGCTGGACGTGGACTCACGAACAGGCCAGACAGGCCATTGAAGAGGAGTTCGACTGGGTCAGCACCTCGTTCCGGGAGAACATCCGTGGCCCGGACGCCGAGCAGGCGATTACGAGCTTCGCCCGCCGTGATACTGACATCGTGTTCACGACGTCGGTCACGTTCCAGGACGCGACGCTATCGGTAGCCGACGAGAACCCCGACACCTACTTCGCGAACGCCAATGGGTTGAACATGAACGACGAGAACATGGGGCGGTACACGTACCGGCTGTACGAACCCGCTTACGCGAGCGGGATCGTCGCCGGACGAATGACCGACACGAACGTTCTCGGATACGTGGGGAGCCTTCCGCAGCCGCTCGTGTTCCGGGATCTGAACTCGTGGGCGCTCGGCGCGTACTCGGTCAACAAGGACATCACGGTGAAGACGCGGTGGACGAACGCGTTCTTCGCTCCACAGGACGCCCAGACGATCGTCGACAACCTCATCGACAACGACGCGGACACGTTCGCGGCGTACATGGACTCGACGGCCGTCTCAGAGAAGTTCGCCAGCGAGGAGGTGTACGGACGCAACTGGGCCTCGACGCTGAACGCAGACGCGGTCGGCGAATGGAGCCTGGGCGTACCTATCGTCAACTGGGACGCCTACTACAAGGACCAGCTCACGGCTGTCCGTGACGGCAACTGGGAGCCCGAGGCCTACTGGGGTGGCCTCGACTCGGGGATGGTTGAACTGACCGACCCGGGATCGCGCGTAGACGACTCAGCCGTCGAGGAGGCCAACGAGGCGCTGACACAGATTCAGAACGGCGAGATGAACATCTGGGAGCAGTCGAAGTTCGCCGATCGGATCGACGGACGCCCCGAGCCTGGTGGCTTCCTCGAGACGGAGCTGACGGAGTTCGTCGAGCCGATCGAGGGTGAGCCGCCGTGACAGGCACGAGCGCGGACGATCCCGTCTTGGAGATGCGCGACATCGTCAAGACGTTCCCCGGGGGGGTCACCGCGAACGATCACATCGACTTCACCGTGCAGCGAGGGGAAATTCATGGGCTCCTCGGCGAGAACGGCGCCGGCAAGAGCACGCTCATGAAGATCCTCTACGGCCTCTATCGACCCGACAGCGGGGGGATGTACTTCAACGGGGCTAAACTGGACCCGGACTCTCCCCAGGAGGCGATCGACGCCGGCATCGGGATGGTACACCAGCACTTCATGCTGGTCCCCCGGCTCGCGGTGATCCAGAACGTGATCCTGGGCGAGCGGGAGGCCCCGGACTGGATCACCGCGACACTGGGGGACTCAGGCCGGCTGGGATCGATCCTCCGTGGCCTGACCATGGAGACCGATACCCCGCGGGGGGAGCTGGAGGACCTCTCCGAGGAGTACGGGATCGAGGTTGATCTCGACAAGCGGGTCTGGGAACTCGACGTCGGGGAGCAACAGCGCGTCGAGATCCTCAAAGCGCTGTACCGGGACATCGACCTCCTCATCCTCGATGAACCGACAGCAGTCCTCACGCCACTGGAATCCGAGCGGCTGTTCGAGACGCTCCGGAAGGTCACCGAACAGGGCGTCTCGATCATCTTCATCACCCACAAACTGGAGGAAATAACGACCAACACCGACCGAGTCACGGTCCTGCGAGACGGCCAGCTCATCGATACCGTTGAGACGAGTTCGGTCACGGAAGCCGACTTGGCCGAGATGATGGTCGGACGGGAGGTCCTGTTCAGCACGGAAGGCCAGCAACACCCGGTCGGCGATTCCGTTCTCGAAACGTCCGCGCTGTGTGCCGAGGACGACCGACGCGTTCGGGCACTCGACGGGATCGACCTCAAACTCCGCGAGGGGGAGATCGTCGGCGTCGCCGGCGTGAGCGGAAACGGGCAACTCGAACTCGCTCAGTGTCTGGCCGGCGTCCGGACGCCGACGAGCGGATCGATCCGCATCCACGGCGAGGAGTTCGCCGGCAAGTCTCCAGGAGAGTTCGTTGACGCGGGCGTCTCCTACATCCCGGCGGACCGTCTCGAGCACGGCTGCTCGCCGAACAGGTCGGTCCGGGAGAACCTCATCATCAAGAACGTCGGCTCGTTCCGAGACGGGCTGTTCGTCGACACCGAGTCGACACGCGAGTACGCCGAGGAGTTGGTTGAGGAGTACGATATACGAGTGTCCGGCATCGACGTCGAGGCGAGCAAACTCTCCGGGGGGAACCTCCAGAAGCTGATCGTCGCCCGGGAGCTTGACCACGACCCCGACGTGCTGATCGCTAACCAACCCACACGCGGCGTGGACGTCGGCGCCATCGAGTACATCAGGGAGGTCATTTTGGAGCAGCGTCAGGAGGGGACGGCCGTCCTCCTGATTTCCGAGAGCCTGGAGGAACTGGTCGAACTGAGCGATCGGATCGTCGTCATGTACGACGGTGACATCGTTCACGAGACCGCCGCCGAGACGGCCGATCGGCGCCGGATCAGCCAGTACATGAATCAGGGAACAGCCGCCGACGCCCCCGACTCCGACTCCAATCCCGATCCCGACTCGCCCGACGTGACCGTCGAGGAGGTGGGGTAGTCCGCTATGTCAGTCCGCGTCCCGTCCCGGATTGACGTCGATCTGACCCCACGCCAGGAGATCTCGCGACGGCTCTCGTGGATGGCATCAGTGTTCAACATCGTCGCGGCGCTCCTCGTGTCGGGTATCATCCTTCTGTTCATCGGCGTCAATCCGATCGCGGCGTTCTTCGCGGCGCTGAGCACGCTCCTCAGCCCGTTCGGGATGACCGAGGTGCTCACCCGGACGATTCCGTTGCTGTTGGTCGGTTTGGCGGTGTATCTGCCGTTGAAAGCCGGCCTCTGGAACATCGCGGGTGATGCCCAGATCTACGCCGGCGGCATCGTCGGCGTGCTGATCGGCGCGCGGCTCAACGCGCCGGCCCCAGTAATCATCCCGGCGATGGTTCTCGGGGGTGCGATCGCCGGCGCGTTCATCGGTCTGATCCCCGGGTACCTCCGCTCGAGGTACGACGTCAACGAGATCATCGTCACGCTGCTGTTGTCCTTTGCCTTCGTCAGCATCAACGAGTACGCGATCCAGGCGATTCCGAACCCCGACGGTATCATTCACGGAAGCGCCCCGATCAGCACGGCGGCCCAGTTCCCACAGTTCGCCGGCCGTGTCCACATCGGAATCTTCCTGGCTGTGATCGCGGCGATACTCATTCACTTGCTGCTCACGAGGACGAAATACGGCTACGAAATCAAGTTCTTCGGGGACAACGAGTCCTCCGCGTACAGAGTCGGCGTCGACAAGTACAAGGTGATTATCGGCTGTTTCGTCATCGGCGGCGCGCTCGGCGGGGTCGCCGGCGTCGGCGAGATCGGAGGTATCCACCACCGACTGCTGCCGGAGTTCTCCGCTGGCTTCGGGTTCACGGGTATCGCGATCGCACTGCTCGGCCGGTCCGGCGTTCAGTACGTCGTGCTGGGGAGCCTGCTGTTCGGTATCCTGTTCGTTACCGGGTCGGCGCTTGAGACCGTGCTCGCGGTCCCGTTCGCCATCGTGAACGTGATGGAGGCGCTCGTGATCCTGTTTCTGGTGACGGCGGAGTTCTTCAGACGGTATCATGTCGACATCCACGTCGAACCGAGCACCGCCTCAGCCGTGGAGGGTGACTGAATGGTAGGGTTCCTCGGCTCGGTGATCGACCTCTCGATCCCGATAACGGCAGCCATCCTGTTCGCCTGTCTCGGCGAGATCGTTGCCGAGCGAGCCGGCGTTCTCAACCTGGGAGTTGAGGGAGTCATGTCGGTCAGCGCGCTCACCGGTATCGCCGTGTCCGGTCTGACCGGGAGCTACTGGCTCGGGTTCGGCGTGGGAATCATCGCCGGTGCCGTCCTGTCCCTGCTGTTGGGTGTGTTCTGTATCAGCATGAAGTCGGATCCGATCATCACCGGCGTGATGGTGACGCTGCTCGGCGTCGCCCTGACGACGTTCTTCGGTCAGTCGTGGACAGGCGTCGACGTTCCGACGTTCTCCCCGGTCACCATCCCGATCCTCGTGGACCTCCCCGTCATCGGCAGGGCGTTGTTCAACAACGACCTCCCGATCTATTTCGCTTTCCTGATGGTTCCAGTGGTGTGGTTCTTCCTGTTCAGAACGAACCTCGGGATGGAGTTGATCGCCGTCGGCGACGACCCGGAAACCGCGGACACGATGGGGATCGATGTGTTCAAACTCAAATATCTCGCCGTTCTGATCTGCGGCGTCCTCGCAGGGGCGGGAGGCGTCCTGATTAGCCTCTCGTTCGCGGACGCCTGGACGTCCGGCCTTATCAATGGACGCGGGTGGGTCGCCATCGCGCTGGTGATCTTCGCCCGGTGGCGGCCGGTGCCCGCACTCGGGGGGGCCTTTCTGTTCGGACTCATCTTCGCAGCCCAGTTCCCGATGCAGGGGATCGACCCGAGCGCGCTGTTCCCCCTCGGAGGGACGCTCGGTCCGGCGTACGACTTCGTCTTCCATCCGATAATCATGAGTACCTATCCGTTCCTGTTCACGATCGCCGTGCTCGCGCTTGCGACTGCGTCTGGGACCAGAGGCGTCTCGATGCCCCAGTCGTTGCTGTCACCTTATATGAGGGAGAACTGACTCACGGACCCGGTCCTGTGCCCCACCGGGACCGGCATCGGCTCGGTTGGGGCTCTCGACCTCGCTCCCCCGTCCTGCTCGACCTCCCGGCCGTAGGGTCGGTCTCCCCGGACGAGCCCGTGGCTGGACGTTATATAGGAATTTCCGGTCTATCAGACTTTCTGATACAAGTTTTGACGCCTTCGGGCATCTGTTTTAATTAAGCCCTTCGACCGGTGGACGCATGACAGACTACCTTGTACGGAACTGTCGACCGATCAGCACCTCGGAGTTCGACCCCGAGGCGCCGGTCGACCTCGAGATCCGGAACGGCGTCATCGACCGCATCGTTCCCGCGGGTGACGCCGATACCGGCGCGTACGGCTCCGACCAGCAGTACGACGCCGACGGTCGCGTCGTCTCCCCGCCCCTCGTGGAGCCGCATACACACTTGTTCTCAGCGCTGACTGCCGGTCTCCCACGGTGGAACGAGTCGGCAACGCTCGAGGAGGGCTGGCGGCTCTGGGAGGAGACCCGAGAGCAACTCGACAAGGCCGACTACAAGCGCCGCGCTGAGAAGGTACTCCGCTGGTTCGT
>CAZLOO010000181.1:2732-5279 GCA_964561055.1 uncultured Halobacteriales archaeon | reverse complement strand
TGTTCACGCTCGCGGGGCTGGCAGTCGCCGTCGTCCTGTTGGTCCTGCTCGGCGGCTCCGCCGCGGGTATCGGCGTCGCACTGGGCATCGGGTTCCTGACGGTCCTGCTGGCGTTCCTGCTCGGATCATCGCTGGGCGCTATCGCTAAGACGGCGCTGTACGTGTACGCCACCGAGGGCCGGCGCCCCGGCGGCTTCGAGGACGTCGACTTCGCGACCGCCCGCCGCTGAGCTCTTTACCGGCCCTTCGGCTCCCGCAGCCAGCGGGCGCCAAGGACGACGAACCACGCCATCCATACGCAGAAGACCGCCAGGTACGCCCCGTAACGGGCGACCGTCACCGTCCGGCCGGCGACCGGCGGGCTCACCAGCGGAAGCAGGGCGTGGGTCACGGCCAGCACCGTGATGACGGCGATTACCGCGAGCGCCGTCGATCGAGAGGCGACCAGCCCCCTGACGGTCTGTGCGTCGGCCATCACACCGGATTGTGCGGGCGTCCGTAATCCACGTTTCGACGTTACAGGGCCGGCCGGCTCCGTGGGCACAAAGGCGTCCGCCTCGGCGGACGCGTTTTCGTTCGCACCCATCCCGTCGGTGTTCAAAACACCTAAGTCACGTTTGCCTATAGTCCACAAACGTATGTCACCGACTGACCAGGACAGCCGTACGGCCACTTCCCGGCGCGCGTTCCTCGGGAGCAGCGCCGTCGGACTCGCGGCGCTAGCGGGTTGTACAGGACGGAGCGGCACTGGCGGCGGCGGGACGCTGAACGCCTTCCTCTGGGAGGGCTGGGAGCCCGTCGTCGAGGCGTTCACCGAGGAGACCGGCATCTCGGTCAACCAAGAGAACGCCACCGGCACTAATCAGATGTTCACCAAAGTCCAGAACGCCCCGGAGAACTACGACCTCGTGGTGCCCAACTCCGGCTACGGCGTCCGGTTCCGGGACGCCGATCTCATCCAGCCGGTCGCCGACGACAAGGACGCGTTCATGGACGAGGTGCCGAACTACGGCAACACGTTCGACTACTTCCAGCAGGGCACCGTCGCCGGGCACCTCTCGGACAGCAACGGTCGCTGGTACGGGGCGCCGCCCCGGTTCGGGCTGTACGGTATCGCCTACGACTCCGAGTCCATCGACGGCTCGCAGCTCCAGTCCTCGGCGGACATCTGGGATAACAGCTCGATGTGGGAGAACGACGTCGGGGTCAACATCGACCTGGTCCACAGCATCACCCACGCCGTCCGCGCGCTGGGGTACACGGACATGCTGCGTGGTGAGGTGATGCGCGTGGAGGGCCAGGCCTGGGAGGAGACCCGCCAGAAGTTCCTCGAGTTGGCGGAGTACACCCGCGCGCAGTTCGAGAGCGAGGCCCAGTTCGGTCGCGCAATGAAGCAGGACTCCTACAACGTCGGCGTCGGCCCCGGTCGTAACGACGTGATCAATCTGATCCAGAACGGCAACACGCAGTTCGAGTACGTCAATCCCGAGGAGGGCCCTATCGGCTGGACGGAGGCGATGTTCGTGACGAAGAGCTCCGACATGGTCGAGGAGGCCAAGGAGTTCATGAACTTCCTGCTGGAGCCGGAGAACGGCGCCCAGTTGGCGACCGCCGACCTAGCCCCCTCGACCGTCGAGGCAGCCCGCGACGAGATGAACCAGGAGGAGATCGATCTGTTCTACGTCCCGCCGGAGGTCGTCGAGACGGCGATCCAAGACAAGCCGTTCGCGAACCCCGAAAAGTGGAAGCAGCTCGGTAACGAGTTCAAGACCCAGCTCGGGGGCTGACCGCCCACTACCCGATTTTTCAAAATTATCATGGCACGCGCAACAGAAACCGAGACAGGGGAGCGACTAGGCAGCCGCATCGGGGGCTATCTCCCGTTCGTCGGCGAGGAACAGACCGGCGAATACCTCAGCCTGCCGCTCGTGTACCTGCTGGTGTTCCTGGCGGTACCGATGACGATGCTGATTGTCTATAGTTTCCTGCCGGTACGCAACTACCAGGTCGTCTTCGAGCCGACCCTGGCGAACTACGAGGCACTGTTCCTCGAGTCGACACTCTTTATGACTTACTTCACCAACACGGTGAAGATCGCGGTCATCGTCACAGTCGTCGCGCTCGCGATCGGCTACCCGCTCGCGTACGTGATCGCCTACAAGGCACGGCGCCCGCAGGTCTGGCTGCTGCTGGTACTGGGCCCGTTCTTCACCGTGTATCTCATCCGGGCATTCTCCTGGACGACCGTGCTCGGCCGCCAGGGCGCAATCAACATCCTCCTGCTGCGGGCCGGGCTGGTCGCCGAGCCGATCGATTGGCTGCTGTACGGGGAGTTCGCGGTCATCGTGGGGCTGGTCCACGCGTTCCTGCCGTATCTGGTGTTGACACTGTACGCCACACTCCAGGGCCTGGACCGTGCGGAGGTCAACGCCGCCCGCGATCTTGGTGCGAGCCCGCTGCGGGCCTTTATCGACGTCACGCTGCCACAGTCGCTGCCCGGCGTCATCACTGGCTCGCTGTTCGTGTTTATCCCCAGCTTCGGCGCCT
>CAZLOO010000181.1:0-2722 GCA_964561055.1 uncultured Halobacteriales archaeon | reverse complement strand
ACGCCGATCATCCTCGGTGGTGGCCGGACGCCGATGCTGGCGCCGCTGCTGGCTTCCTACATGAACCAGACGCTGAACATCTCGAAGGCCGCCGCTGGAGGAATGGTGATGCTCGCGGTCGTGGTTACGTTTACCGCGGTCATCTTCCGGCTCGTTGACCTCGAGAACATCTTCAGCGGCTCGACCGGCGCCGGCGGAGGTGACACCGCATGAGCCTGCTGTCAGCGACCTGGCGCGACCGCGTGCTGAAAGCCGGTGGCATCTCCGTGCTGGTGTTCCTGTGGTTCCCTCTGCTGGTGATGGTGCTGCTGTCGGTCGGCTCGAACAACTACGCCACCTTCCCGATGGGCGAGCTCACGCTGCAGTGGTACGGCGACGCGTTCGCGGACACCCAGCTGCTGGTGTCGATCGGCAACACGCTGATCGTCGCCACCGTGACCGCGGTGCTGGCGACCGCGCTGGGACTGCTGGGCGCGCTGGCGCTGGTCCGCCGGGAGTTCCGGTTCAAGTCGTCGTTCCGGCTGCTCGGCATCGTCCCCATGATCATTCCGGGGGTGGTGCTGGGCATCGCGCTGTTGATCCTGTTCCAGACGGCGCTCAGCTCGTTGCTGTCGCTGGTGACGGTGATCCTGGCGCACACCCTGTACGTGATGCCGTTCGCGCTGCTGACGATCTCCTCGCGGCTGTACAGCTTCGATGAGAAGATGGAGGAGGCCGCCCGCGACCTCGGTGGCTCTCGGGTGACGGTGCTCCGGACGGTGACGCTCCCCCAACTGTCGGCGGCCATCGCGGCGGGGGCGCTGTTAGCGTACATCCGGTCGTTCTCGGAGTTCATCCGGGCGTTCTTCGTCAACGGCGGCCAGGAGGTGTTCACCATCCACGTGTGGGCGATGCTCAACCACGAGCTCACTCCGAAGATCAACGCGATCTCGACGGTCGTGATGTTCGGGCTGTTGGGACTACTGTTGGTGGCCTACAAACTCGGCACCGGCGCATTCGAGGAGGTGGTCTCCTGATGGGCTCCGTCGAGACCGAGGGGCTCCGCAAGGAGTATCCCGGCGTGGTCGCCGTCGACGACGTCGACTTGGAGGTTCGGGACGGGGAGTTCTTCGCGCTGCTGGGGCCCTCCGGCTGTGGGAAGACCACCACGTTGCGGATGATCTCCGGGTTCGAAACGCCGACGGCTGGGCGAGTCCGCATCGACGGCAGCGACGTCACCGACGCCCCGCCGGAGACCCGGCCGACGAACATGGTGTTCCAGGACCTGGCGCTGTTCACCCACATGAACACTCACGACAACGTCGCCTATGGGCTGCGTCGCGCCGGGCTGGACGAGGAGGCCATTGAGGATCGCGTCGCCGAGGCGCTCGAGCTGGTGGATATGCCCGGCTACGGCGACCGGGCCGTCGATGACCTCTCAGGCGGCCAGCAACAGAGGGTCGCGCTGGCACGCGCGCTGGCTAACCGGCCGGACGTGATCCTGCTTGACGAGCCATTGGCGTCGCTGGACCGCCGGCTGCGCCAGCAGATGCAACTGGAGCTGCGGACCATCCACGAGGAGGTCGGGATGACGTTCTTTTACGTCACTCACGACCAGCAGGCCGCGATGACGATGGCTGACCGGATGGCCGTAATGAACGACGGCCACATCGAGCAGGTGGGCCCGCCGGCGGAGGTGTACGACGACCCTGCCTCGGAGTTCGTCGCGGACTTCATTGGCGACATGAACCGGTTTGTCGGCCGCGTCGAGAAGGGCGTGTTCCTGACCGACTGGGGCGCGGAGTTCGCCCTCCCGACCAGTGCCCGCACGCAACTGGCCGACGGCGGCAGCCGCAAAGCCAGTCTCGTGGTTCGTCCGGAGAAGCTCCAGGTATCGACCGACGGGCTGGACATGTCGAACACCACTAAGGGGATCGTCCGTGACGCCGTCTTCCGAGGGACCGCCACCCGCTACGAGATCGACCTCAACGACGGTCCCACGATCGACGTCGAGGCGCAGAACATCAGCCGTGGCTCGCTACACGCCGATGGCGACCGGGTGACCGTCGGCTGGGACCCTGACGCCGCCATCCTCTACGAGCGCTAACTTACTCCCCCTCACCTGGGGTGTACTCCGTCGCGTCGTAGTTCTCCAATGTCCCCCCCTCCCCCCTGAGGTGGGCTGACTTCGCGTGTCCCTCCAGACGCTCCCGACGGGACTGGGCGACGGCCCACGGCCGCAGCCGGTCGGCGCCCTCGCCGGTCACTTCCTGATGGGTGAGCGGCTTCAGAAACTCGAACACGGAAAGCCCAGCCGTGTGCGTGGCAGCAGCCGCCGTCGGGAGCACGTGGTTCGTGCCGGCACACTTGTCCGAAAAGACGACGGCGCTGTCCTCCCCGAGGAACGCCGATCCGTAGTTCGACAGCTGCTCCAGGGCCCCCCGCGGGTCGGCGGTGTGTATCTCCAGGTGCTCCGGGGCGAACTCGTCCACGGCTGCGGTCGCCTCCTCGATGTTCTCGCAGACGACCACCGTCCCCTCGTTCTCCCACGCGGCGCCGGCGACATCAGCGGTCGCGAGCTCCCGTAGCTGGTCCTCGACCGCCGCGACCGTCGCCTCCGCGAGCCCGCGGTCCGTGCTCACCAAGAGGGGGCGGGCGTGGTCGTCGTGTTCGGCCTGGGCGAGCAGATCCGCGGCCACCACCGTCGGATCGGCGGTCCCGTCGGCGAGCACCAGCACCTCCG
>CAZLOO010000180.1:0-5306 GCA_964561055.1 uncultured Halobacteriales archaeon | reverse complement strand
CCAGGAGTACTACATCATCACCATCCTCATTCCGGGGATCGCCGCCGCGTCGTACCTCTCGATGATGTTCGGGTTCGGCGTGTCGGTGCTGCAGGTCGACTACGGGCCCGGTGAACTCATCATCTACTGGGCGCGCTACGTCGACTGGCTGTTCACGACGCCGCTACTGCTGCTGGACATCGCGCTGCTTGCAGGCGCTGACCGCAACACCATCGGCGCGCTGATCGGCCTTGACGCGTTCATGATCGTGACCGGCCTCGCCGCCACGCTCATCGACTTCCTGATCGGCCGCTACGTGTTCTGGACCATCAGCACGATCGCGCTGATCTTCATCCTGTACTACCTGTACGCGGTCCTGACGGCTCGCGCCAGGGAAATGGATGAGGACACCCAGTCCACGTTCACCACGCTGCGGAACCTGATACTCGTCCTGTGGACTGTTTACCCGATCGCGTGGCTGGTCGGGACGGAGGGCGCCGGTATCGTTCCGCTGTTCGTGGAGACGCTGCTGTTCATGATCCTGGACGTGTCCGCCAAGGTCGGGTTCGGGATCATCCTGCTGCGTAGCCGCGCCATCTTCGGTGAGGACACGGCTCCCGAGCCGTCCGCCGGCGCGACCGCCGACGACTAACGAAGCCATACTGCGGTTCCCATTTTTTCGGTGCTCCGCCCTGACAGCGACAGCGATAGCGCCGAGCGGGAAAGTTGATGTCTCTAGAGGGGCTACCGTTGTCTATGTTAGACGGCAGTCCCTGGCCGTTGGTGAGTGCGTCATGACCGGCATTCACGGGAAGGACTGGCCCAGCCTCATCGCGGGTGTCGTTACGCTGCTCGTCATCGATACCGGGCTGTTCCTGTTAAAGATCACCCCCTTCGCGGCGCTGGCGGCCGTTCCGGTGGCTATCATCGTCGCCCTCGCGGTCAACTACCTGCTGTACGGTGATATCACTCCCCACATCATCAAAGAGCCCGGCGGCCCCCAGTAGCCCCGGCCTGGACTTATCAGCGTCTAGCCCGTAGTTTCGAGCATGACCGCACCGAAGCTACGACCAGGCCCTGCCGCTGCCGCCGCATTCCGAACCGGGATGGTGGCAGCGGCTGCCCTCGCGTTAGGTGCCCTCGGCGCGCTGTACTGGGCTGGCATGCTCTCGCCCATCGCGGCGGGGTTCGCCCTCCTTGCTGTGTTCCCGGTCTATCTCGTCTTCGCGGCCTCGGTGCTCAGTGTCTGGCTGGGCTACGACAAGGACGAGACGGACCTCCGCCCCGTATACCGGGAGCGGGGGGGTTAGAGCGCCCCCACTGCCCGCTCGGTATACGCCGACAGCGCGTGGAGCCGGTAGGCTGCCGATGTCTGGGGGTCAGTGCGCACCTCGCTCTTCTCGAACGTCTCGTTCGCCCTGGCCGCGGCGGCTTCGCTGTCGGCGAGCGGGCCGCCGACGAGCGCTTCCTCGACGGCTCGCAGCCGCACCGGCGCCGGCCCGACGGCGGTCGCCGCTACCCTGGCGTCGGCCACGGTGCCGTCCTCGACGGCCGCCCAGGCCGCCACCCCGACGGTGGCGTACCCCGACAGCGGGTTGCGCCGCTTCCGGTAGCTGTTCGTCCCGTGAGCAGCGACCCGGAGCTCGGTCAGTACCTCCTGGTCGCCCAGCGCCGTTTCCCGGGGCCCCAAGAAGAACTCCGTCGCGTCGATAGTTCGCTCCCCGTCAGGGCCGACGGCGCTCACCGTGCCGTCGAGCGCCAGTACGGCCGCCGCCGGATCGATCCGCGGGTCGCCGCTGGCGAGGTTGCCGCCGACGGTGCCGCCGTTGCGGACCTGCGTGTCGCCGACGGCGGCCGCCGCCTCGGCCAGCGCGCCCGCCTGCTCCCGGACTACCTCCGAGGCCGCCACATCAGCGTGGGTCGTCAGTGCCCCCACAGAGACGCGCTCGCCGTCGTGGTCGATGCCCCGGAGTTCGTCAAGACCGCTCACGTCTACCAGTGCGGGGGGCGCCGTCTCGCCGGTTTTCATCCGCGGCAGCAGGTCGTGAGCGCCGGCGACCAGCTGGGCGCCCTCGTGGTCGCCGAGCAGGGCCACCGCCTCCTCGACCGTGTCGGCACGGTAGTAGTCGAACCCATTGGCGTGCATCACTCCCCACCCCCGGTGGCCTCCCACACCGTCTCAGGTGTCACGGGCATATCCAGGCTCTCGACGCCGAACGGTTCCAGGGCGTCGACGACGGCGTTGACCACCGCCGGCGCCGCCGCGATGGTGGCGGACTCGCCAACGCCCTTCACGCCCAGCGGATTGTGCGGGCTCGGCGTGACGGTGTTGTCCGTCTCGAAGTCCGGCAGCTGCGTGGCGTGAGGAACGGCGTACTCGTCCATCCGGCGGGTGGCCAGGCGGTCGTTATCGTCGTACGCCGCCCCCTCATAGAGGGCGGCGCCGATGCCCTGAGCGAGGCCACCGTGGACCTGCCCCTCGACGAGCATCGGATTGATCACCTCGCCGCAGTCGTCGACTGCGACGTAGCGCTGGAGCTCCACGTCGCCCAGTTCCGGGTCGACCTCCACGACCGCCACGTGGCTCCCGAACGGGAAGGTGAAGTTCTCTGGATCGTAGAAGTTCGTTCCCTCCAGGCCGGGGTCGACCCCCTCGGGCAGGTCGTGGCCGAGATACGCCTCATGGGCGATCTCCTGAATGTGGACGGACCGATCGCTCCCGCGGACGGTGAACTGGCCGTCCTCGAACTCGATGTCCTCATCGCTTGCTTCGAGCTGGTGGGCGGCAATCTGCCGGGCCTTCTCGCGCACCTCGCGGGCGCCCCGGGCGATGGAGCCGCCGCCAACAGGGGCGCTGCGGCTTCCGTAGGTGCCCATCCCCTGGGGGATACGGTCGGTGTCGCCCTCGACCACCTCAATATCTTCCATCGGTACGCCGAGCTCCTCGCTGGCGATCTGGGCGTAGGTGGTCCGGTGACCCTGACCCTGGTCGGCGGTGCCGGCGAAGACGGTGAGCGTCCCTGTAGAGTCGAACCGGACGATGGAGGACTCCCAGCCGCCGGCCTGCGAGCCGAGCTGGCCGGCCACGTCCGAGGGCGACAGTCCCGCCGACTCCACGAAGTTGGCGACGCCGATACCGAGATAGCGGTCCTCCTCGCGGAGCTCGGCTTGGCGCTCGCGGAGCTGCTCGTAGTCGACGTGATCGAGAGCCCTCTCCAGGGCTTCCCCGTAATTGCCGCTGTCGTACACGACGCCCGCGGCGGTCTCGTACGGGAACGCGTCCGGCGGGATGAGGTTACGCCGCCGTAGCTCGGCGGGGTCGAGCCCTACCTCGCGGGCGGCGGCGTCCATTAGCCGCTCGATCACGTAGATTCCTTCCGCGCGGCCTGCTCCCCGGTAGGCGTCGACCGGCGTCGTGTTGGTGAACGCACCGACCACTCGGCAGTGGATCGCGGGGATGGCGTACTCCCCGGAGAGAATTGTCGCGTAGAGATACGACGGCGTCGCGGTCCCGAACTGCGAGAGCTGCGCGCCCAACCCGGCGTGGGTCTCTACGCGCACCCCACGGACGGTGCCGTCGTCGTCCAGCGCTATTTCGGCGGTCGTGGTGTGGTCCCGGCCGTGGCAGTCGGTGAGGTACCCCTCCTGGCGGGAGGCGCGCCACTTCACTGGCCGGTCGAGCTGCATCGACGTCCACGCTGTCACCGCCTCGTCCGGGTAGTGGTAGATCTTCGAGCCGAAGCCCCCGCCCACTTCCGGGGCGATCACCTGGATGTCCTTCTCCGGGACGCCCAGCGTTGCCGCCGACAGCAGCATCCGATGGAGATGCGGGTTCTGGGAGGTCATCCACAGCTTCAGCTGCTCCGTGCGGTCGTTCCAGTCCGCGACGGCCGCCCGGGGCTCCATCGCGTTGGGGACGATGCGGGGCTGGCGGAGGTCCACCGTCGCCGTGGTGTCGGCGTCGGCGAACGCTTCCTCGACGGCCTCCCCGTCGCCCAGCTCGAAGTCGAAGGCGACGTTGTCCTCGGCCTCGTCGTGGACCGGCGGCAGGTCGCGCTCGACGGCCTCCACAGGGTCGGTGGCGCTGTCGAGCACCTCGTACTCCACCTCGATGCGTGCGGCGGCCTCGTGGGCGGTCTCGGAGCTCTCGGCGACGACGGCGGCGACCGGGGAGCCCTCGTGGCGCACCTTGTCGACGGCGAGCATCCGGTACTGCGGCGTGACCAGCCCTGGCAGCATCCACGCGGTGGGGATGCTGTTGGGGGCGCCGCTGTCCTCGACGTCCTGGCCGGTGAACACGGCGAGCACGCCGTCGGTCGCCTCCGCGGCGCTCGTGTCAACCGACTCGATGCGTGCGTGAGGGTGGTCGCTGCGGCGGATCGCCAGGTGGGCGGTGCCCCGCGGGGTGATGTCCGCCGTGTACTCGGCGTCCCCTGTCAGCAGGGGGACGTCCTCGCGACGCTCGATAGCGCTGCCGAAGACGCCCTCCGCGTCGCTCATCCGTCCACCCCCGGGCGAGCGACCGCCTCGATGGCATCGACGATGTTGTGGTAGCCCGTACAGCGACAGAGGTTCCCCTCGATGGCGTCGCGGATCTCCTCCCGGGAGGGATCCTCGGCCTCCTCGAGGAAGGCGTCGGCCGTCATCAGCATCCCCGGCGTGCAGAAGCCACACTGGAGGCCGTGGTTGGCCTTGAACTGCTCTTGGAGGGGGCTGAGGCCGCCGTTGTCGGCCATCCCCTCCACCGTCCGTATCTCGGCGCCATCGGCCTGTACCGCGAACCGGGTGCAGGACTTGATCGGGTCGCCGTCCACCTGGACGGTGCAGGCACCACACCGGCCCGTCTCGCAGCCGACGTTCGCGCCCTTGTACCCCAGCTCCTCCCGAAGCGCCTCGACGAGCAGCGTCCGGGCCTCGACCCGGAGCTGGTGGTCTGTGCCGTTAACGGTGAGCTCGATGTCGTGCTCGCTCATCCGTCCACCCCGGCGTCGACCGCTGATAAGCTACGTGTCACCGGACAGCAAGAGTCCCGAGGCGATAAAAAGGTTCCCCCGGGCCCTGGCGCGGTGCTGTCAGGCCGACGGCGTGTTTGACTGGCAAATCTTCACTGTTTGCCAGCCTTTTACTACGAACGGTGAGTCCTCGCCGGTGATGGACAACGACCGACAGAACGGAGGCGTCGAGCGGTGACCGACGGACTGGTACCGGGGGAACTCCGCCCCGGGGACGACACCGTCCGCATCAACGAGGGCCGGCCGACCGCCAGCGTCACCGTCGCCAACACCGGCGACCGGCCGGTGCAGGTGGGGTCGCACTTCCACTTCTTC
>CAZLOO010000179.1:3045-5309 GCA_964561055.1 uncultured Halobacteriales archaeon | reverse complement strand
GGTGATGCCGGCGACGCTGCCGAGGCTCCCTACCGCCCCGGCGCCACCGATCAGCAGCGCCGACTTGACGAACTCCCGCCGGTCGACGGCGCCCTCCCGGTCCCCGGACCGGTCCGTCTCCTCCCCGGTGTCGTCGTCCGAGTGGAACGGGCAGCCGTCGCTCACGGCTCGGCCCTCGCCCGGGCGGGGGACGACTCCCCCTGGTCGGCCAGTCGCTCGCCCGCCCGCCGCTCACCCGTGCCGGGGAGCGGGGCGGGGCGCCGTGCTCCAGTCGTCCGTTCGATCGATCGTGGTGTCATCCGGTATCAGGCGGTCGTCGCCGCCGTCGTGAGCTCGGCCGGGCGCTGCCGCTTGACAGCACCCTGGCAGCGGAGCGAACCCCGCTGACACCGGGAGGATGCAGCACGGGCGACCCACCCCGGCACCGATCGCGGGCGAGCGGCGCTCGCGCCCCCTACGCGCAGCGCCGCGACGGCTCCGTGTGCCGTTGTGACACGCCCGCTGTACTTATACCTGATTGTCAGGACGCCGTCCCACAGCGTGGAACGGGGGTGTCAGACGGCCACGGGCCGGGTGAGAGGTCGCCGGTGTCGGGCGAGCACGCCGTGGCCGTTCGTCGATGTCACCCGGTGACCTGCGGGAACCGTCGGGGCGGGAGGGCGTGTTACAGAAGAGTGATGTGACGCCTCGGACGGGCGCTCGAACCACCGAGCCGCCAGCAGGGACGGTACTCCGGGGGTGGTTTCCGGGGCCGGGTTCGAAAGGAACATATCAGCGCATTACAAACAGTTGGTTGAGAGACGTGGCGTGGGCACAGGCGGCGGGATGGGGGGAGATGGTGTTCGCCGGCCTCACTGTCATGTTCGTGCTGAGCCAGAGCCTCTACTTCGCGAACAACGTGCTCGTGGATCTCCTGCTGTACGGCCGGACGCCGGCGGTGGTCGACGAGGACAGCGAGGCCGAGCGGACCCCGACGGTTCACGTCCTCACGCCGCTGTACGGTGAGCGGCGCTCGGTCGTCCGCGAGACCCTCGAGGGGATCGACCGGCTGGAGTACCCCAGCGAGAGGCTGGCCGTCTACCTGATCACCGAACCCAACGACGACCGCGTGAACGGCTACCTCGGGGACCTGCTGGCGGAGTTCGAGGGGACCGACCTCACCATCGACCGCACGACGGTCAACCGCCGGACGGTCCAGACGTTCCTGGAGGACGGCACCTGGGACATCACCAGCGAGGGGGTCCCCCGCACGAAGGCGACGGCGCTGAAGTACGCCTTCCGGACGCTGACGCTGCCGCCGAACGACGTGGTGACAGTGTTCGACGCCGACACCATCGTCCCGGAGGACACGTTCTCGCTGGCGGTCGCCGGGCTGGAGGAGTACGACGTCGTCCAGGCGAAACAGACGGTCCGGAACCACCGCGACGGCTGGCTCCCCCGGCTGGAGGCGATGGGGATGGCCGGCTGGTGCAACGCCATCTACACGCGCACCACCCGGGGGCCCTACCAGCTGCTCGGCAAGGCGTACTTCATGCGGGTGACGGACCTCTGGGCCGTCGACGACTGGCAGGTCGACGCGATCACCGAGGACCTCACGCTCGGCATCGAGGCGTACACCCAGGGGTACTCGCTGGGGGTGATCGACCGCTACATCCAGGACATCTGCCCGGCGGAGTTCGACGACTGGCTGGCCCAGAAGCGCCGGTGGGTCGCGGGGCCGTACTCGTACCTGCGGTACGACGACTTCGCGCCCGCGGAACTGCTCCGGTTCTGGGTGTACAGCGCCTCGAACCAGCTGATATCCGTGGTGAACGTCATCGGCGTCCCCGTAGGGATACTGTACTTCCTGCTGGTGGTCGCCGGGTTCGAGCTGTACAACTCCCTCCCGCTGGTCGTACTCACGGTGGTGAACCTCGTCAACTGGGTCTACTACTCGCTGAAGACCTACCAGGCGACCCGCGACGGCGTGGAGTTCGCCTCCAGGCGGGAGGCGCTGGCGTTCTACCTGGCCGCGAACCCGCTGACACAGCTGGTGTACTCGATGATCTGGGCGGCCCCCATCGCGCTGGCGGTGCGGGACTACCTCCGGCCCCCCGAGGACATCGAGTTCCGGGTGACGCCGAAGCAGGTCAAGACCGTCCAGGCCGAGCGGACCGACCGCGAGAAGGCGTAGTGGCCGGCGGGCGCGATGACCCCTGTCGCTCCCGGACGTCACGCGCGAGCGGACCGACGAGTGCTGTCACCCCCTCGCGCGGGTCCGCCTC
>CAZLOO010000179.1:0-3035 GCA_964561055.1 uncultured Halobacteriales archaeon | reverse complement strand
CCTCTCCCCCAACCGCGGCCTACGAACGCGCGACGGCCGGAGTTCCGCGTCGAAACGGCGGCCAGCGCCGAGGGGAATCACGCGACCGGGAGAGCGAACCGAGTCGGGTCCCGGCCTCCGAATCTTTATCAGCGCGAACGTTCCAGCCAGCCTGGTACCAGAGATGAATGGAACCTGGATCGAGGCTGTAATAAACGGGCCCTGGGGGAGGGAGCGTCAACCGGGCATCCCGACGACCGTGGAGGGCTGCATCGAGCAGGGCGTGAACTGTGCCGAGGCGGGTGCGGCGATCATCCACGTCCACGCGTACGACCGGGAGAAAGACGAGCAGAACGACGACCCCGACGTCTACGCCCGGATCATCGAGGGGATCCGGGAGGAGGTGGACGCGATCGTCTACCCGACGATCCCGCCGGTCGGGATGCTGGGCGATTCGATGATTTCCGCGGACGAGCGGTACGGACACCAGGAGCAGCTCGGCCGCCGGGGCCTCCTGGAGTGGTCGGTCGTCGACCCGGGGAGTATGAACTTCAGCCGGTACAGCGACGTCGAGCGGGGCGAGGAGGGGTTCGTGTACCAGAACCCGGAGTCGCACATCCGCGAGGGGCTCGGAATCGCGGCGGAGTACGGGGTGTCACCCTCCTACGCGATCTACGAACCCGGGTTCGTCCGCCTGGGCGCGGCGCTCGCCGAACAGTACCCCGGTATCGCACCCCCCATCTACCGGTTCATGTTCTCCGAGACCTACACCTTCGGCTACCCGCCGGAGCCGTACGCGCTCGACAGCTACCTGCAGCTCCTCGGCTCCAAGGCGCCGGATGCTCACTGGATGGTCGCGGGCCTCGGCGTGGACGTCACGCCGCTGATTCCCGAAGCCGTCGAGCGGGGCGGACACGTCCGTGTCGGCCTGGAGGACGCGCCGCTCGGCTCCAGCAGGGGGAACGTCGAATGGGTCGACCACGCCCGGGAGGAGATCCGGGAAGCCGGGGGCACGGTGGCGACGGCCGCCGACGTGCGTGAGGAGATGAGCGGGTGACCGCCGCCTGGCTGTCACGGGGAGCCGCTCCGTGGCGGGCACCCCGTCAGCGTGGCGTGCCGGATGCGGGGACCGGCTGGTAGTTCCACCTTCCAGGCAGTCGGGACCTGACGCTGTCTGCTTCCGCCCGGGTCGAAAAGGGAACGTCGTTAACTGTGTTGGGGTGGTCTTCGGGGCAGCCACGCCGGCACGTCGGATAGGCGTTTTAGCTTCAGCCCCCTACTGGACAACAGCAGGGGAATGTCGCTGCACGCCGATTTTGTCTTTCTGGGTACAGTCGCCATAAGCTACGGGTTGGGTGTGCTGTCGCTCTGGGTCGGTACACGCCACACCTACTGGGCGTGGACGGGCCAGTACGACCGGTTGACGACGGTCGTCGCCGGCCCGTTCGCCGAGAGCGCAGACACCCGCGTGGTGCTGTGGAAGGTCGGTGGGTCGTTCTGTGTCCTGGCGGGAGTCGTGGTCACAGTAGGAGTGACGTATCTCCTGTTGGTGTAGCTCTCCGGTGCGGCAACGGCAGTCAACGGCGTGACCGCGGCGGGACGGTCCCATTCGATTACGGCTCGCGGTCCCGTGATGCTCAACAGGGGCGACCACGACGCTGGCGTCGTGTACTGTGGGGTTATTCAGGATAGACGATGTATAACAAAGTTCGGTCACGCCGTCACTGTAGTGATGTCAGACGCACACATCAGAGTCGTCCACTGCAGTCCCGATGCCCCGGCCGTCACCGTGTCGGTCGGCGACACGACCCAGCGCGTCTCGTACGGCGAGGCGACGGACTACGTGACGGTGCCGGCCGGCACCACCGAGGTCACCGTTCGCTCGACCGACGGGGACGAGCGAGGTCCGCTAGCGCGGGCGAACCCGAGGGTCAAGACCGACAACTCAGCGACGGTGTACGTAGTCGGGTCCGCCAAGCAGGACTCGCTGCGGGCTATCACGCTGGATGACGACTCGACCAGCGTCCGGTCCCAGCACGCGCAGCTCCGGTTCGTCAACGCCGTGCCCGACAGCCCGTCGCTCGATTTCCGCTTCGCCGAGCCGGCTGTCGACGGGAACGAGGTCCTCTCCAGGGAGATCTCCTTCGGCGAGAACGGCACCTACCGGACCATCGACGCCGGGACACATCAGTTCGACTTCGGCATCAACACCAGGGAGGGGTACCGACAGGTTCTCACCGCCGAGAAGACCTTCGAGGGCGGGCGGAGGTACACGGCGGTCGCGCTGGGGCGCGCCGAGTCCGATAAGTACGAGATCCTGTTGCTGGAGGACGGCCCCATCGAGACGCCCGCCAAGTAATCGCTCCGGCCGTACCGTTCGACAGCGGCACGGTGCTCGGCCATCCCCGGCGCCTCGTCTCTTCGTTTCCCTCACCGAGTCACGGAGAGGCCTGGACCAGCGGAGCAGGTGAACCAGTGGAACCCGAAGGCTAACTCTCCAGCTACTCCTTTCCCGACTCGCTCGCCTCGCTCCGTGAGGAAGGGGACTCTGCGCTACCACGGAGGTAACTCCGGAGGAATCCTAGTACTTTCACGATCTTGACCAGCCTCAAGGCGTCGTATTGACCCCCACGACACATCCAGTCAGTTACGATCGACTACTGAACCTCACGGCCGGGTACCATACCTGAGGCGCCGTCGCCGTATGGGCGGAGGCTCTCCAGTGCCCGCTGGCCTACTGATAGTACGCAGCCGTCCGTTCCGGCAACAGTTCAATATCCGGTCCGAGCCGCAGCAGGGCTGGCCGACCGTCTCTCGGATAGTCAGAGTCTCGTACTCGCGTGCAGGACGCCGTATTCAATCCTCCTGCATGACGGAGATCGCTTCCCGCGGCGCGCTACAGCTCGGGCACGACTCCGGCAGGGATTCGTCCAGCTCGTCCATCTCGCCGCACTCGATACAGCGCCACATCAGGAACCCCTCGCCGAACTCCTGTCCCGGCACTTCCTTGATTTCGCTCTCGTCGTGGTCCACCTCGTCTATCTCGAACCCATCGT
>CAZLOO010000178.1:0-5317 GCA_964561055.1 uncultured Halobacteriales archaeon | reverse complement strand
CGTCGGTGACGTCGACGACGCCGGCGTCGACGAGCCGGTTGACGTAGCTGTAGGCGGTTCCCTGTGCGAACTCGAGGTCGTCCATCACGTCTTGGACGGTGGCCTCGCCCTCGCGAGCGAGGTACGCGTACAACCGGGCCAGCCGTGGCTCCTCGAGGAGGTCCGCGACCGAGAGAAAGTCGCGGACGATGTCGCCGTCGGCGTGATATGAGGGACGTGACACGGGCTGGTCTCGATTACAGTTTGCAGCGAAACAATAAAGAGTGTTCGGGATGACTCTGTCGGCGCTCTGAGGAGGTGTCGGTGGCGAGCGCGAGGAGCCCAAAGACACACTGGGTATCGACCGTTGTCGCCGGGTTTCACTTCCACCATGGCAGGACCACGCCTATATGTGGGAGTCCAGTAGCCACGGCTGCGGGCCAGGCACCCGCCACACGTTTCCCCAACGAGGTCGATTGCCCGATGCTCACCCAGTCACCGCTCGGCCGGTGCCCCGAGTGCGGAACCCGGATCCCGCCCGACTGCCTGCTGATCGAGTACGAACGCAGCGACGGCGCTGGCGTCGCTTTCGAGCGCGGAATGGCGAATCTGCGGTTGACACTCGACGAGACCAACCTCGACTATGGCACGTCGCCGGTCGAGACAGGTCGGGTCACTGAGGGGGGTGGCTCTCCGTAGTGGTCTCGTGCTCACCCTCCGGCGAGATGTCGGTCGCCCGCCGGAACCCGAGAAAGAGGAGGATCCATCCCGCGAGCCCCGTCGCAACGAAGTCCAGAGGCCAGTGCCACGGGAAGCGCGACGGCGGGTCGCGGACGCTGCCGGGCAGCGCCCAGAGGGCTGGGATGTACCAGTAGAGGTAGGCGATGAGATAGAACCCTCCGATGATCATCCAAAGCCAATCGGTCCGCTGGAACCAGGCGCGGATTTCCATGGCCGGTATCGATTGGCCGCCGACCTAACACTGTCGACGACGAGCACGTCGAGAGTGACCTCCGTAGCGGGACCCTCCAGCTAACGGGGGAGCGGCCATCGCAGTCTATTCAGAAGAATCACGAGCAGGTATCCTCTTCCGGACGAGATAGCCTGCGACGGCCGCGACGGCACACAGGACAGCAGTCGCCAGAACGGAAGATCGCCGTCGAAGTCGCCTCGCCCGACCGCCCGCACCGCGCCACTCTACCGCGCGGGCAGCGACGTACTCGTCGACGGAGTCGTCCTCAACCACCTCGAACGACGCCGATCCCGCGAAGTCGAAGGGAGCCAGAAGCGATTCCAGGACAGCAACGAACCGGTCCGCATCGGCCCTGGTCGCCCACTCGTACAATTCGAGGAACTCACCCGGGCGCTCGCCGGCCAGCCAGAGCTTCCGCCGGAAGCCGGGCATCCCCACAAAAAATGGCGTCGCGACGTTCGCGAGCGGATCGAAAAGGATGTCCCGGAGCGTCTCGCCCGCCTCCGGTTCGGTCACCTGCATCCTGAACACGAGAACCACGCCATCCCCGGACTGGGCCGTCGTCGGACGGAGAGCGGTCTCCCGGTAGACGACGAACGTGTTTCCGTCGGGCAGTTCGAGGACGTCATCCAACCTGTCCCGCGGGAACCGGACGCGGCCGTCGAACAGGTGACGTGCGGCCCGAGCCGCCGACCGTCCCAGCGTGAGTAGGTAGCGTGTCATTAGCTCTCCCGGTGGCCGATGCGAGGGGCCGAGTCTCCCGTACCCGTACGACGACCGGGAGAATAACGATTTGGGGTTCGCGGGTAAAAGATTATCAATCTGCTCAGTGATAGAAAGATATGGGAACCGAACGCCTGTGGCACCGGGCGCTGCGGTGGGCGGGAACGGTATGGCGCCGTCTCAGGTCGGTTCTGGATGGGACAGACGATACGAACGGGAGTCGCCTGGCGAACGATCCCCACACTGCGGTGACGTTCCGTGCAGTCGCGGACGCGGTGATCCCGGAGACACCGAATCTCGGCGAGGAACTCGGGGCCGAACACGTCCCGGGCGGGCTGGCCAACGGTCTCGACGAGTTCCACGCCAGCTACATCGACGACGGTTTCCAGCTCGGGCTGCCACACGTCGGCTTCGTCGGGAACGCTCCGCTGGCTGAACCGGTCGCGGACGTCCTCGACCTCGCGGCAGAGGAACTCGTCGAGCGTGGCGAGAGCGAATCGACACCGAGTGCCGACCGGGTAGTGGCGCTCACCGTAGGGAACGAGGCGACAGCGGCCGAGGTGATAGACGCCGCAGGGACCTTCGCGAAACTCTCGCGGAAAGACCGGTTGCGAGCGATCGGCATCCTCGACGAGTTCGAGATCGAATTCTCGCCATCCGACGACGAACTGTTCGAACTCGACGCCGGCCTCGTGGGGCAACTCGTGGTCGGGTTCACGGAGATGATCTACTACAGCGAGTGGCAGGGGTACGACGAGTTCGACCAGCCGCCGAGCGAACGGGACCATCCGAACGATCCGGCGGCCGTCCAGAGCTGGCGCCAGACCGGCTACCCCGGGTTCGCGGACGGCTACGCTGCGCTCCGCGGATACGTCGGAACCCCGGACGGGCCGCTTGGTGACGGCGAGACTTGGACGACCATCGACGAGGGGGCCGTGCCGCCGGTCCAGGTCCTACAAGGATCGGGCTCGTTCCGGGAAAACGAGTACGAGACCAGCGGATACGAGGAGCCCTACCCGGAGTGAAACCATGGTCGCAGACAACTACGACATCGTCGTTGTCGGTGCCGGCGGGGACGGCCCAGTCGCCGCCTGGAAACTCGCCGAGGAGGGGCTGTCCGTGCTCCTGCTGGAGGCCGGGCCATTCCACGGCAACGAGCAGTGGCCAGATCCCCACGAGGACCCCGGGGGGGAAGCCTCCTCCACCGTCGAGGACCTGAGCGGCGAGTTGCTCGACGAGCAGTTTACTACCCGCGAGTTCGAGATGGTCAACAAGCTCCTGTTCGGCCCGGCCGACCACGAGCGCGGCTTCTGGTTCCGGAAGTTCCCGGGTGACGGGGCCATCCTGCAGTGTGCGGGCGTTGGCGGGACAACGCTCCACTACACGGGGTGTCACCCGCGGGCCTACCCGGCCTCGATCGACGAGCAAGGCCACTGGCCCATCGGCTACGACGAGTTGATCCCGTACTACCAGGAGGTTGAGGAGATGTGCGACGTGGCACCGGCGCCCGTCACCGCAAAAGAGGAACTGTTCTTCCGCGGGGCTGCCGACGCGGGCTGGGACCTGATCGATGGGTTGAATATCACGGAACCGGGGTATCGGCCCCAGCCGAACGCCATCAGACAACCCGACGAAACACTCCACGTCGACGCGGGACACGACGGCGACTACACCTATCCCGGCGTCGAGGGTGACACCCTGGCGCTTGGCAACATCACCGGCAACCCTCATCCCCGGGGCGCGCCGTTCGAGGAGAAGGCCAAGCGGGCGAGTAACGTCAGTTTCGTACCGCCCGCACTGGCAACCGGCAACGTGACCGTCCGACCGAACGCGTTCGTCACCGACATCGAGACCGATACCTGGGGCGGCGACCAGCCCTCCGCCACGGGCGTCAAGTTCAGGGATACGTGGTCCGGGGACACCGAAACGGTCGGCGCCGAGGTGGTCGTTCTCGCCGCAGGGGCCATCGAGACGCCACGACTCTGGTTAAACTCCGATCTCCCGGAAAACGAGTGGGTCGGCCGCGGCCTCACCATCCACTTTGGCGACAACATCATAGGCCTTTTCGACGCCGACGACCTGGAGGAGACCATCGGGAAGGGGACCATCGACCAGCACCAGGGGCAGGACATCGCGGCCCGCTTCGACTACCCCGGGCTGGGGATGCTCCAGACCGTCGGGACCACGCCAGGCGTCGGAGCGATCCTGGGTTTCGGGGCCAGCGCCTCCGGATTCACCTTCCAGAACGATCCCGGGGACGCGCCCTGGGACACGATGGGTCGGCTCGCCGGCAGCGAACTCAAGCGACTCGTCTCGGACTACCGCCGGATGCTTCAGGTGCTCGTCGTGAGCGACGACCGACCGCACAAGCGAAACGGCGTGTCGGTCCAGCCAGGGCTGACGGACGAACACGGTCCGATCCCGCTCGTGAACTACGAACCGAGTAAGGGCGACCGACAGCGCCGCGACGAACTTGGGGAGATCGCCGCCGAGATCCTCCGGGAGGCCGGGGCGTCGCACATCCACCGCTCGGATTCCCCACCGACCGCCCTCCACCTCCACAGCACGATGCGGATGGGGAAGGTAGTCAACGAGGCTTGCGAGGCCTACGACGTCGATCGGCTGTTCCTTGCCGACCACAGCGTCCTGTCGAACTCCGTCGGCGGGGTAAACCCGACGAATACAGGTCAGGCCCTCGCCGCCCGGACGGCCGAGAATATCGTCGAGCGGTACTTCTGACCGCGGCCAATCAAGTCGACACGCGCGCGGTCGTCATCGTCGGCTGTCTCAAGAAGTGCGAAGTGAGCTTCGCGAGCGGCCGTCCTGCGCTCGCACAGCGGGCAGGACCGCCTCATACACACCACCTCCGCGACAGGTCAGCGGTCGGCGGCGCCGCTCCCCTATATATGTGGTGTTATAAAATAGTTTATAAAATCTCAGGTCGGGCTGAGAATCTCACATTCAAAGCTACAACCTTTTCAGAGGGGACCTCACCACATCCCCTACACCCATGAGCACTCCCCGCGACCGCGTCGACCGGCTGTTTAGGGGCTCGTGTTCACGAGAAGGGGTATGCGGATCCGTGAGGACGGGAAGTTCGCGCACCGGAGCGCGACGATCGAGGAGTGCGCCGAGCTGTTCGACGCCAATAAGACCCGCTCGGCACTGCTGGCCATGGAACACGCCCACGAGGACGCGGCGAACAAGGCACACGTGCTAGAGTGGATCGACGAGCGTCGTCGCGAGGGCGACCTCTCGGCCGAGCAGGCCACCGAACTCGTCGAGTTGCTCTCCACTCGGCAGATGCCCCTCGAGCGCGAGGAGCTACGACGACACGCCCGTCCTACTACCTCGCTCTCTGCGCGATATTCTGCCGGACACGAGCGGACGCGGTACAGCTCGGCGTCGGTACGTATCGCGCTTATCGATACCCATGTTAACGTCGAAAATTCGAGTTTTTATCAGGCAAAGGCCCTGGGCCCCCAGAACTCCGATTCTCGCCTATCTATAAACAGGGCTGTCCGGCCACCCCACCGCGTCATCACCCCACGCCGCGGCCGCGCCAGCGGCATTCGCTTCCCCTATATCTTAGTCTCATTTAGTCATCTTTCCGACCTGTACACCGAGCACAGTAGCCTCCTG
>CAZLOO010000177.1:3882-5366 GCA_964561055.1 uncultured Halobacteriales archaeon | reverse complement strand
CGTTGACCTCTATCTCTTCGGAGGTCATCGACTTGGACTTCACCAGCCGCTCGGCCTCCCGATCCTCGCACACCTTCCGAATGTAGCGGTTGGCGTCTGCAGCGTCATCGGCGATGTACAGGTGCCCGCCGTTCTCCTCTACGGACTCTCGGAGCTGCTCTATCAGGTCGGGCAGCCGCTCGATGGCGTCCTCCTTTATCGCCCGGGCCTCCTCCTTGAGCCCCTCGTAGTCCTCCAGCTTCGCGACCGACTCGTAGCGTCCCTCGTTGAACCCGGTGGTGTTGGCGGTGATGGCCTCGCCCTCAGTCGCCATCAGCTCCCGGATGCGGGCGGCCTTCCGGCTGCGTTCCTCGGTCTTACTCATCGATGATCACCACGTGGACTGACTCGGGGCCATGTGCGCCCAGCACCAGTTCCCCCATGTCGGCCGTAGCGCTGGGGCCGGTGGCGAGGACCGCGCTTGCCCCCTCCCGGAGCCGGGGTCCTAACTCCCGGAACGCGGCCGTCATGTTCGGCACCACGTCTTCGTTCCGGAGCACTGCAACGTGGTGGTCGGTGAACAGGCTGATCGGCTCCTCGCCGGCTGGCGTCCCTTCGATGACGACGCTCCCGTAGTCGGCGATGCCCAGCGTCGCCGCCGTCACGCCGGTCGTCGCCGCTTCGAGATCCGACGGCGACGGCTCCCGCTCGACGAACTCCGGAAGCGCCACTCCCTCAAACGGGAGCTCGGCGCCGACGGTCGGTCCCTCGCAAGCCGCCTCCAGGGCCGCTGCGAACTCCCCCGGGATGGTCCGCGTCCATCCCACGTCAAGCCTGTCGAGCGACGACTCGAATGCCGACGCCGTCGCGCTGTTCGTTGCCATGGAACAGCGTTGCGGCCGGGTCCCCTAACCGGTTTCGCCCCCGGCGGCTCTTCACCTCCGCGGGCCTTCGCGGGGCTTATGTCGGGGCGCTGCCGTGTGATAATATGGCAACCGGTGCGGACCACGACACTACGCCGGACCCTGCTCGCGACGCGCCGTACGACTACACCAGCGACGATGTCGCGCGGCCGGGGCTGGTCGAAGATCTCCGCTCACGAGTCGACGGCGACGTCCGCTTCGACAGCTACTCCCGACAGCTCTACGCCACAGATGCCTCCGCCTATCAGCAGCTCCCAATCGGGGTGGTGATGCCCCGCTCGACGGAGGACGTCGCGGCGGTCGTCTCCTACTGCGCGAAGCGGGGCATCCCAGTGCTCCCCCGCGGGGGCGGCACCTCGCTGGCGGGACAGGCGGTCAACGAGGCCGTCGTCCTGGATTTCTCGCGACATATGGACGAGGTGTACGACGTGGACCCGGACGCCGCCGAGGCAACGGCCGGCCCGGGGGTGACGCTGGCGGAGCTGAACGCCGCCTGCGCGCCCCACGGGCTGAAGTTCGCTCCCGACCCGGCCTGGGGTGACAAGTCCGTCCTCGGGGGTGCCATCGGCAACAACTCCACGG
>CAZLOO010000177.1:0-3872 GCA_964561055.1 uncultured Halobacteriales archaeon | reverse complement strand
CTGAAGTACGGCAAAACCGACGCTTACATTGAGGAGTGCGAGGCCGTGCTCGCGGACGGCAGCATCGAGCGGTTCGGGGAAATGACCGTTGAGGAGCTCCACGAGCGCGCCGACGGGGAGGGGGACCTGCTGGAGCGGGTGTATGCGGAGGTGGTGCGGATACTCGACAAGGAGGCAGACGAGATACGCGAGCGCTACCCCCAGCTGAAACGCAACGTCTCGGGGTACAACCTGGACGTGCTCGTCGCTGAGGCCGAGGGCGAGCGCGGCGAGGCTGGAACGGTGAACCTGGCACGCCTGCTGGCCGGCAGCGAGGGGACACTCGCGGTGGTCACGGAGGCCACCGTCGCCCTGGAGCCGGTGCCGGAGACGAAGGCCGTCGCCCTGCTGACCTACGACACCCTGCTGGACGCGATGCATGACGTCGCGCCGATCTTGGAGCACGACCCCGCCGCCGTGGAAGTGATGGATGACGTTCTCCTCGACTTGGCACGGGACACCGCCGAGTTCGCGGACGTGGTCGGGATGCTCCCGGAGGGGACGAGTTCCGTGTTGCTGGTGGAGTTCTACGCCGAGGACAACGATGACGGCCGCGAGAGAACGGCTGACTTGTTGGCCGACCGGGTCGGCGATGTCGCCACCGAGAGCGAGCCTCCCGGCCGGGCCGCGGCGGATGCCGAGCGGCGCGCCCGCGACGGGATGGAGGCTCATGACCCCGCTACCCGCAAGCGGTTCTGGAAGATGCGCAAGTCCGGGCTGCCGATCCTCCTCTCGCGGACCAGCGACGCCAAACACATCTCCTTTATCGAGGACTGCGCGGTGCCAGCCGAACAGCTCCCGGAGTACACCGAGCGGTTCCAGGCGGTGCTAGAGGAGCACGGTACGTTCGCCAGCTTCTACGCCCACGCCGGCCCGGGTGTGCTGCACGTCCGGCCGCTGATCGACACGAAGACGGCCGACGGCGTCGAGACGATGCGCTCCATCGCCGACGACGTCACCGACATCGTGGTCGAACTGGGCGGATCGGTCTCCGGCGAGCACGGGGACGGCCGGGCGCGCACCCAGTGGAACCGGAAGCTGTACGGCGATCGGCTGTGGGGAGCGTTCCGCTCGCTGAAGACTGCCTTCGACCCGGAGTGGCTGCTCAATCCTGGTAACGTCTGTGGCGACCACGACATGACCAAGCACCTCCGGTTCGACCCGGAGTACGCGTTCGACACCGGCTTCGAGCCCGCGCTCTCCTGGGACAACGAGAACGGCCTCCAGGGGATGGCAGAGCTGTGTCACGGCTGTGGCGGCTGTCGCGGCGAGCAGTCCACCACCGGCGGGGTAATGTGTCCCACCTACCGGGCTGCCGGCGAGGAGATACAGTCCACCCGTGGCCGAGCGAATATGCTCCGCGCAGCGATGAGCGGCGACCTCCCGGAGGACCCCACAGACGGGGAGTTCGTCGAGGAGGTGCTGGACCTCTGTATCGGCTGCAAGGGCTGTGCGAAGGACTGTCCCAGCGAGGTGGACATGGCGAAGCTAAAAGCCGAGGTCACCCATGAGTACCACCAGCGCGAGGGCGCAAGCCTCCGGGACCGTGTGTTCGCTAACTTCGACACCGTCTCCCGCGTCGCCAGCGCGCTGGCGCCGCTGTCGAACCTGGCACTGAGGCTTCCGGGTGCAGGCCGCATCGCGGAGGCGACCGTCGGCATCGCCGCCGAGCGGGACCTCCCGACCTTCCGCCGGAAGACGTTCACCGACTGGTTCGCGAAGCGCGAGCCACAGGTCTCCGAGGAGGAGGCGACCCGCCGGGTGGTGCTGTTCCCGGACACATTCACCAACTTCAATAACCCCGCACGCGGGAGGGCCACCGTCGAGGTGCTGGAGGCGGCGGGCGTCCACGTCACCCTCGCGGACGTCACCGACAGCGGCCGCCCGGCCCACTCGAAGGGGTTCCTGGGGAAGTCCCGTTCCATCGCTCGCCGGAACGTATCGGAACTGCTCTCCAGCGTTGAGAACGGGTGGGACGTCGTGCTCATCGAGCCCTCGGACGCCGTGATGCTCCAGTCGGATTACCTCGACCTGCTCGGCGACACGGCCGACGCTGACGCCGCCGAGCGACTGGCCGGCAACAGCTACGGGGTGATGGAGTATCTCGACCGTTTCCGGCTGGACGAGGCCATCGACGCCGACGGAACCGGCAGCCTGACCTACCACGGCCATTGCCACCAGAAGGCCACCAGCAAGGACCACCACGCGGTGGGCGTTCTCCGGCGGGCCGGCTACGAAGTTGATCCGCTGGATTCGACCTGCTGTGGGATGGCCGGCTCCTTCGGCTACGAGGCCGAGCACTACTCGATGAGCAAGGCTATCGCCGGCCTCCTCTACGACCAGATCGACGACAGCCCTGGTGAGCGGGTGGTCGCGCCGGGAGCGTCCTGCCGCTCCCAGATCGGTGCCGAGTACGAGGCGCCTGCCCACCCCGCCGAGGCGCTGGCCGACGCGTTGCGCTGAGTTGTCAGTCGAAATCTATTCAAGCGCCCGCCAGGTAAAAACGGATGTGTCCGGGTTGGGGTAGTGGTTATCCTCCAGCCTTGTGGAGGCTGGGACGCGGGTTCGATTCTCGCACCCGGACCTTGCCACGCTTTTACGCCGTCACGTAATGCGATTTCGGAAACTTCTAGCCGAGAAGTGACACGATTTCAAAGGTCACAAAGGCGGGTTCCGACGGGGGTCAGGTGGTCTCCAAACCTTCGATAGAGCGTCTCACGAGCCGGCAATTGGACGATTACACTAAGCACTGAGTCCGCCCACTGGCCCTACCGAGCCGATCAGTTCGAGATTCAACTTGACCTGACAGGGGTTCACGATGACTCTCCCCGTGGAGCGCCAGGTGTGGGCTGACGCCCCGCACTTTTTATCTCGCCGCAGCTCGTTCCGGTCTGTGGTGATGACACTCCAGCCTCCCCGGTCTGAAGGATCTGGCAATCCGGGTGATTTATTGACGCGATCGGACACTCAGACCTTTTGTGACCGGCCACCGGATATCTACCGATGACAGTAGACTACAACGGGCTCTCCTTCGATCGGCTCGGCCACGCAAGCGTCCGTATCGAAACCGACGATGGGCTCGTCCTCTACATCGACCCCTGGAGTGACGTCGTTGAGGGCCGGCCACGGGACGGCGATGTCGTGTTCGTGACCCACGACGACCCGGACCACTACGATCCGGACGGCATCACGGCTGTTGCCAGCGACGACGCCGACATCGTCGTGTACGATGCAATCGACACCACCGAGCTGGATCGGGCGGTGACGCCGTTGGCCTACGACGGCTCGCTCACCGTCGCAGGCATCACCGTCGAGGCCGTGCCCGCACACAACCGTGCCGACGGCGACCACGTCGACGACGACGGCACGCCGTTCCACGCCGAGCGCGAAGTGATTGGCTTGATGCTGACCATCGACGGGACGACCGTCTATTTCCCCAGCGACACGGACTTCCTCCCGGCCCACAACCACATTGTGGCGGATGTTTTCATCCCGCCAATCGGTGGGCACTACACGATGGACCGTCACGAGGCCGCAGATTTCGCCGAGTCAGTTGCACCCGCACTCGTCTTTCCCGTCCACTACGACACGTTCGAAGCGATCGAGACGGACGTCGAGGCGTTCGCCGAAGACGTGGAGTCGCGTGGCCCCACAGTCTCGTTGTTGTGAACTACCCCACCCTGCTCGGTCTGACGGCCTCGCTGAGGGTGGGGGTTTCTGCTTCCATGACGCGCTTTTTTAGCGGGGATGACTGCGACGTCTTGCCCGCCACAGGGAACGCAGTCTCCACAGGCGGTGATTCGGAGTGTCCTACTCCTACTGACTCGATGGGG
>CAZLOO010000176.1:3901-5375 GCA_964561055.1 uncultured Halobacteriales archaeon | reverse complement strand
CGCAGCGGCGACTCCCGCCGGGAGTGCTCGATGAGCGGCATGTTGCGGTTGGCGGCGATCACCTGCAGGTTCGCTGCAGTCAGTATCTCGCTGGACCAGCCGTGGACGTACAGCGGGAGCCCTTCGGCGTCGGCCAGCGTGGCGATCTTCTCCATCTGGGTGATACCGCCACACCGGGCGACGTCCGGCTGGACGCCGTCGACCCCACCGTAGTCGATGAGGTTGCGAAAGCCGTAGACGGTGTACTCCTCCTCGCCGCCGACGACACGGGTGTCACACCGCTCGGCCAGCGTCCGATACCCTTCGAAGTCGTCCGCGCGGAACGGCTCCTCGATCCAGAAAATGTCGTGGGCGTCGTCGATCTCGGAGATACCCTTGACTGCGCGCTTTGGGTCCCCGTCGAAGGTCATCCCCGCGTCAAGCATGATGTCGAAGGAGTCGCCCAGTTCCTCGCGGGCAGCTCCCACGAGCGCGAGGTCCCGTTCGCGGTCCTGCCCGAACCCGCCCCAACCGAATTTAATGGCCGTATATCCCGCCTCCATAGCCGCCCGGGCCTCCGAGCGCATGTGCTCGGTGTCCGCGGGGTCCTGCGGCAAGAGAGTACTCATGTACGCCCGCACGGAGTCGCGGTGTTTGCCGCCGAGCAGTCTGTGGATCGGTTGGTCGGTCGCCTTGCCGATGATGTCCCACAGCGCCATATCCACCGCGCTCATCGCCGCCAGCACCGCTCCCTTGCGGCCGTAGTAGTAGGTGCGCTCGAACATCTCCTCCCAGATCGCCTCGACGTCGAAGGGATCCTTCCCGATCACCACGTCCGCCAGCCCGGTGACGAGACTGTGCGACCGGGGCGCGTGGACGATGGCCGCCGTCACCTCTGGAGAGGACTCGGCCTCGCCGATCCCGGTCGGGCCGTCGTCGGTCTCGACCTCCACGACGCACATGTCCGACGTGGTGTCCGCACGGTCGCGCTCGCCCTCCGGCACGGACAGGGTGTGGACCGTCAGCTCCGTAACCTGCATGGCCCGAAGGATAGCTGACGGGGGTTTAGTTGTACCGCCGCCCCCGCCGGCTCAGTCGTACGTCTCGACCAGCTGCATCGGGACGAGAGTGTCCTCCTCGTTGAGGGTGACAACCCACCAGTCGTACCCCTCCTGAGGCTCGTCGTCCTTGCAGCGGATGCCCTTCTCCTCCAGTTCGGCGACCCGCTTCTCGATGTCGTCGACCTGGTAGGCGATGTGGAAGAATCCCTCGCCCTGCTCCTCGAGCACGCGGGCGGTCCAGCCCTCGTCGGAGAGGGGCTCGATGAGCTCGACGATATTGTCGCCGGCGCGGTACAGCGCCACGTCCATCTCGAAGGCGCCGGTGATCTGGTCGCGGCTCTCCAACTCCATCCCGAAGTTCGTCTCGAACTGTTCCATCGACTGCTCGATGTCGCGCACGACGAACGCGACGTGGTGGATGCGCTCGAACACGC
>CAZLOO010000176.1:0-3801 GCA_964561055.1 uncultured Halobacteriales archaeon | reverse complement strand
ACCTCGCTGATGAGCACGCACTGCACCCCGACAGACATCTGGTTGGCCAGCTTCGCCGCCTGGCCGGTGCCAGTGCCGCCGACGTGGAACAGGCTTCCGCCCATCGCCTCGAACAGGTGCTCGACGCGCTCGACGTCCTCGGCGTCGCCGCCGATCATAACCGACAGGGTCCCCTCGGCGGCGCCGGTCGTTCCGCCGCTGACGGGCGCGTCCACCGCGCGAACCCCGCGCTCCTCGGCCCGCTCGGCCAGCGACCGCGCCGTGACGGGATCGATGCTGCTCATGTCCACGTACACCGACCCCTCGTCGATGGCCGGCAGAATCTCCTCCGCGACCGCCTCCACCTGCGCCGGCGTCCGGAGCACGGTGATGACGACCTCCCGACCGGCGACCGCGTCGGCGGCGCTCCCGGCGGCGTGGCCGCCCGACCCGGCGAACGACTCGAGCCGATCCTCTGCGAGGTCGAAGCCGTGGACTTCGTGGCCGGCCGCGAGGAGATTCTCCGCCATCGGGAGCCCCATCCGGCCCAGGCCAATGAAGCCAACGCTCGTCACTGTCCTGCCCCCGTTGTGTCTGCGTGCATGGTTACCACCAGTTGCTCGGCTCTCCACGCCGCCGCATATAGCTTTCCCGTCCCGGGCCAGTCCGTCGGCCGCCGCCGGTACCGGCTGACAGCCCCCGTGCGGAACCGGCCCAAGCGTTATGACACCACGGGCTGTCTCCCGACGGGACGATGCCAGAGGCAACTGTCGCGTTGAACTACGGGTTCGACACCGTCGCGACGTGGGTTCACGGCTTCGACTCGCCGGACAAGCCCAGCCGGATCTCGCGGGGGCTGTTCGGCGTGGACGTCGGGCTGCCACGGATACTCGACCTCCACGACCGGCTCGACATCCCGGGGACGTTCTTCACGCCTGGGTACAACGTCGAGAGCTTCCCCGAGGAGACAGGCGAGATCGTCGACCGCGGCCACGAGATCCAGTGTCATGGCTGGAAACACCAGTCCGCGCTGACGTTCGACTCCCGCGAGGAGGAGCGCGTGGACATCGAGCGGGCGCTGGCGGCAATCGAGGCACTGACCGGCGAGCGGCCGACCGGCTACCGGTCGCCGACGGGTGACTTCTCGGAGTGGACCTTTGATATCCTACAGGATCTTGGCTTCGAGTTCGACTCCAGCCTGCTCGGCCGGGACTTCGAGCCATACTACCTCCGGGAGGACAGCTTCGGCACCGCCCCGGTCGACGAGCCGTTCCAGCGCGGCGAACGCACCGACATGGTCGAGATACCGTTCAAGTGGCTGTACACGGAGTTCACCTACTTCACGCACATCTGGTCGAATCCCTACCGGGTGGGGTACGGCGACGAGCAGGCGTTCTTCCGGCGCTGGAAGGACAGCTTCGATTGGATGTACGAGCAGATGGACAACGGGCTGTTCATGCCGATTCTCCATCCGCAGGTATCCGGGCAGATACCGATACTGAAGGCCTACGAGGAGTTCCTCGAGCACGCTGCGGACAGAAACGACGTCGCGTTCAAACGGATGTCCGCCGTGGCCGAGGAGTTCGACAACGACCCCTCGTTGTACGGCTGAACCAGGGTAGACGACCGGGACTGGACGGAACGTGTCGGAAGGACGCCAGCGTGAACCGCCTCGGAGTAAAGGAGAACGGCAGCCGGGCTACTCGGCGCCGGCGGGCTCGACCTCCTCGCCGGCGATGCCGAGATACAGGTCGATGACCTCCTCGTCGTTGAGCAGGTCCTCGCCGGTGCCCTCGAACCGGTCGACACCCTGGTCGAGCACGACCCCACGGTCGGACTCCCGGAGCGCCCGGCGGGCGTTCTGCTCGACCATCAGGATGGCCGTCCCCTCCTCGTTGATGCGCGCAATGCGCTCGAATGTCTCGTCGATAAGTTGTGGCGCCAGCCCCGCGGAGGGCTCGTCCAGCAACAGCAGGTCCGGGTCCAGCATCAGCGCCGCCCCCATGGCAACCATCTGCTGTTGCCCGCCGGACATCGACCCGACCAGCTGGTCGGTTCGCTCCTCCAGCACCGGGAATCGGTCGTACACCTTCTGGACGCGCTCCTCGAACAACTCTTCGTCGATGGTCCAGGCGCCCATCCGGAGGTTCTCCATTACCGTAAGGTTCGGGAACACATTGTCGTTCTGGGGGACGTAACAGAGCCCGTAGTCGATGGTGTCGTCCGGTTTCATGTTTGTGATGTCCTCCCCCGCGAAGGTGATCGACCCCTCGCGACAGCGCAGAAAGCCGACGATGGTCTTCATCAGAGTCGACTTCCCAGCGCCGTTCGGGCCGATGATGGTGACCATCTCCCCGTCGTCGACCTGCAGATCAGCCCCCTGGATAATGATGGCGTCGCCGTAGCCGCTGACCACGTCTTGGACGTCCAGCAGCATTCAGACCCCCCCCAGGTAGGCGTCGATGAGCTCCTCGTCTTGCTGCACCTTCGAGGGCGGCCCCTCGGAGATGATCTCTCCGTTGTGCATCCCGACGATTTTGTCGCTGATGGACATTATCACCTTCATATCGTGCTCGACGATCAGGAACGTCATCCCCATCTCCTTCTTGAGGTCGGCGATCTGGTCGAGAATGCGGTCGGTGAGCTCCGGGTTCACACCCGCGACCGGCTCGTCGAACATCATCAGATCCGGCTCGGTCATCAGCGCCCGGCCGATCTCCAGCAGCTTCCGCTGGCCCCCCGAGAGGTTGCCCGCGTACTCGTTGCGGACCGGCCAGAGATCAAGTTGTTTCAGATACTGCTCGGCGTTCTCCTGGACTTCCGCCTCGCGGCTGCGCACCGACTCCGTGTTCAATAATGCCCCGATGGCGGTCTCGCCGGGGTGTTGCTGACCGGCCAGCAGCATGTTGTCCATGACCGACATCCCCACCAGTTCCCGGGTGATCTGGAAGGTACGGGTCATCCCCTTGAGCGAGCGCTCGTGGGGCTCCAGGTCGCCGATGTCCTCGCCCTTGAAATTGATCTCCCCGGAATCCGGCTCGACGAACCCGGACAGCAGGTCGAAGGTGGTGCTCTTGCCCGCCCCGTTGGGACCGATGAGTCCCACGATCTCACCACGGGTGATGTCGAAGGACACGTCGTCGACGGCGACGATCCCCGAGAAGCTCTTTGACAGGTTCCGTACCTCAAGCAACGTAGTGTCGGCGCTCGTCTCTCGTTCTGATTCAGTGACTGAAGTACTCATGCTGTGTCAACCCGTGGTCCGCGTCTGTACGGTGCACCATCCACTACAGCTATTAAAAACCTTGCTCACCTGTGCCACGCCAGCCCGACTCGCTCGCCCGACTATGCCGGTATTTACCACGTCGACACCTGCCCGCCGTCGACAACCAGCGACTCCCCGTTAACATAGTCCGCAAGGTCGCTGGCCAGGTAGACGGCCGCATCGGCGACGTCCTCCGGCTCGCCCAGCCGTCCCAGCGGGTTGGCCTCCCGCGTCCCCTCGGCGCGGTCCGTGCCGACGATGGGAACGTCCTCCACGGTCATCCGGGTCTCGACCACCCCCGGGTGGATGGCGTTAGCGCGGACCCCCTGCGGGCCGAGCGCGGCCGCCAGCGCGTAGGTCATCAGCGTCACTGCTCCCTTCGAGGTGCAGTAGCGCACCCCATCACCCCGCGCCCGAAGCCCGGAGATGCTGGAGATGTTGATCACCGACCCCTCCTCGCCATTGTCAATCATTCGCTCGGCGGCGACCTGAGCGCCGAAGAACGGCCCCTTCACGTTCACGTCCATGATCCGGTGGTACTGCTCCTCGGTCGTCTC
>CAZLOO010000175.1:0-5390 GCA_964561055.1 uncultured Halobacteriales archaeon | reverse complement strand
AGCGGCGGGATGTGGGTCTCGATGTGGTGTTCCCACACCCCCTGCTCGCCGAACGCCTCTCCGTGGTCGGCCGTCACGACGACGGAGCCGTCGAACTCCTCTATCAGCTCCCGTACAGACTCGAGTACCAGCCGAAGGTTCTCGTCGTAGTAGCGCCGCAGGGTCCGCTCGCTCCCCTCCGAGCCGACTGCCGGCAGGCTGTCGGCGTCCAGCTCGGCCCACATCCCAACCCGCATCGCGAGGCTGCTGTCCCCAAGCGTGCTCTCCAGCCGAGAGCGGGCGGCGTCGCTCATCCGGCTGATGAGCGTCTCGCTGTCCTCCCCCTCGGCTTGGGCGCTGATGCCATCCCGGATGCGCTTGAGCTTCCGTCCGGTCCCCCGCTGGAGGTACGGCGCGTGGGGCTGCATGTAGTGGATCACCGTCCGGTCGCGGCGCTCGACGACATCCGGGTTGGCACGTACTGCGTCGTTGACGTTCTCCGGCGGTATCGTCCCGAGGTCGTCGTCCCAGGCCTCCTGCCAGAGGTCGAACACCTCCGCGATGTGGTCGGTGGCGGTCCAGTCGTACTCGCAACTGGCACCCCACTTCAGCTCCGAGAGCGGGATGCCGAGGCTGTTGATGAACGGGTTGCCCGAGAAGTACGCGATGTCGTGGTCGCCGGTGAACGTCTTGGCGGCCCACTCCGGCGTGGACGACGCCGGGCTGCGGCGCTTCTCCACGCTTCCCTCCAGGTACTCCCCGTGTAGCTCCTCGAAGGCGTCGTACCGGCACGCGTCCAGGACGACGAGATAGTCCCACTCTTCCTCAAGAACGTTCTGGGCTCTCACGACTCCCCACCGCCCGCCGGGGGGTTGTTCCGTGCCGTTCGACTCATGTCTCTCCTTCAGGCGGCACCGGACTTAGTAGCTATTGCCCGGCTCCATCGACGCCCCCTGGGCCCTGCCGCCCGCGTCTTCCGCCACGCTGGTTCAATCGCTGACCGGATCGTTCGTCAGTTACCCACGACTGACGTCGTGAGCCTGTCAGTGGACTCCGCTTCTGCCGTCGTACCAACGAAGACAGTGGAATCGCCGTTCAGGTTCAGCGTCCCTGACGTCAGCGTACACTGACAGGGTGCGCCTCTACCCGAAGACGTCTGCCCCGCGAGTGGAGTCACTCGAGCCGTTTGCGGGACTTCTCAGTGCGGCTTGTTACATCCTGATATCTTATGAAACTCGTATGGTATGGCAGCCGTCAATATATACGAACAAACAATAATTCTCGTCTAATATTCGTTCGTCGATTCACCACCACGATCACCCTGTCTCAGGGTTCCCTGTCGACGGCGTGCTGGTCGTGCTCGACGATGGCCCGGAGCCGGTCGGCGCCGTCCACTTCCTCGATAACGGCGACGACGGGATCGGGGAGGAGATGGCGCCAGCGGTCGCCCTCGACGACACGCCGCCGGACCGCCGTCCCCCGGTAGTGCTCCCGATCGAACAGCTCCACTTCCCGGACCTCCAGGCCGGCCTCCCGGCAGACCCGGCCGACGATCGGGTTGTTCGTGTACACCGCCTCGAACGGCGGGCACAGCGAGCGCACGTGAGCCGGCCACAGCGCGTACCGCTTGGTGTCTTGGAGAGGAATGGCGTACGTTGTCGTCGCCATCTCATCGAGCGCCCCGTGGATCATGCTCACCCGCTCGCCCGCGGTGAAGGGGTTGCGGCCTGTGTGGGAGGCCTGCGCACTGCCGATTCCGACGACTACCTCCTCGACGTCCTCGGCGATGCGCTCGACGGTCTTGTGGTGCCCGCTGTGGAACGGCTGGAACCGCCCCGGGAACAGTCCACGCATGGCCGTCGCCCGAGGGCTGGGGGCAAAAGCGACCCGCCCGTTACCAGCCGGCGGCAACGGCGCTGCCCCTGCCACTCTCCGCGGGACCGCCTGCGAACCGCCGCCAGACGTCGTCCGTGGACTCCCGGGCGGCACTGCTAGCTGACGGTGTGGCAGCCGACGCTCTCCATCCCGAGTTCGTATACGGTGAATGCGATGTCGGTGACGGCCTCGTCGAACAGCCGGAGCGGCGGGAACCAGCCGTTGAGCATCGCCCCGCCTGCCTTCCCCTTCCAGGGAGCCAGCGGACTGCGACCGTGAATGCTCCAGGACCCGTCGGTCAGGACGTCGTAACGAACTGGACTAGCGGTGTCCGTCGTCGCCAGGGACGCTCTCTTCTGGCTCTCACCCGCACCAGCAGCCGCTCCCAGTGCTGGCAGCTGAGGACGACGGCGTACACCTTGCCGCCGTCGGCCAGCACCATCACACCGTGCTGGCCCTCGCGGAGACGCCGCTCCAGTTCGGCCTCGTTTATTACAGTAGGGTACACGTACTGGACCTGCTCCGTGAGGCGGGGACCCCGTTCGCGGGCACGGACGTTTCCCCCTGGTCAGCGGTCGCCAAACAGCTCCTCGGTCCAGACAGGGTCGCCGCCCTCGCTCTCGGCGGGGTCGAGGTACGCCTCGTCGACGAGATTCAGCACCGTCCGCCCCAGCTCCCGCACTGCCGTCTCGACGGTCCCGGGGTCGGTCGGAGGCTCCTCGCTCAGCTGGTCACGCCAGTCCTCGGGCACCGGCGAGGGCTTGAACGCGAGCCGTTCCTCAAGGGAATCCCAGTAGAAGTCCACCCCCTCGATCAGCCCGAGCTCTATGGCAGCGTGGTACTCCGGCTCCGTGAGGTCCGTATACATCGCCCACTCCTCGAACCCCTCGCGCCAGGCGCCGTCGCGGAGGACGGCCTCTATCTCCTGGCGGTTGAGGTCAGCGGCGCCACCGACCGCCTCGATGGCGGCGAACGCGCTCGGGACCCCCCGGTTCGACAGGTCCGGCGGCTCCGGTGGCTCCACGTCGAGCGCCGTATCCGGCGTTCGCTGCTGGCGATCATAAGCCCCTCGGGCTTGTTCCCGACCGCTGTTAGCAAGGGCAGTTCCCGAGCCGTGGGAGGCGGAGCGTGGCTTATGCGCCCCCCTGGCCTCCCGTCGGACATGTACGACACTGTACTGGTCCCGATCGACGACAGCGACGACGCCAATCGGGCGGCCCACCACGCCATAGAGCAGGCCAAACGGTTCGGCGCCACGCTCCACTCGCTGTTCGTCGTTGACACCCGGCTGTACGGCGAGCCGGGGCTGAGCAGCACGGAACTTGTCGTCGACGACCTAGAGGACGAGGGCCAGGCGCTGCTGGCGGGGCTAGCGGACACGGCAGACAACCACGGTATCGACGTGGTGACTCGCTGTTGCCACGGGCTCCCCCACGAGGAGATCATCGCGTACGCCGATGAGATGAACGCGGACATGATCGTGCTGGGCTACCAGGGTCAGACCCACAGCGGGGACGGCCACAGCGGCAGCGTCGTCGAGCGAGTGGTGCGCCACGCCGGGCGGCCGGTGTTCGTGGTGTGAGAAGAGGTGTGTGGCCGGGTGCGCTACGGGCGGGTGATGGCAGACGGGTGTGACTGCAAAGTGGGGGCCGCCGCCGACCGGTTCAGGCTGGAGGAGCTGGGCTCACCCCCCGCCGAGGAGTGAACGGCACCCCGAAGGAGCGAGCCCGCGGGACCTGGCCGCCGAGACAAACCGCCGGATACTGCAGACGGCGCTCCGGCCGGCCGCGGCCGACCCGCCCGGCGAGGGGGGAGAGCGACCTACCGCCTGCTGGCCAGCGAGACCGGCAGTGAGGGCGGTCGGGTAGCGGTTCGCGACCGGCTGGTGCGCAGGGGTCGCCGTCAACGCTGTCGAGTCGGCGTTCGTCTCCCACGCCACCGTGCTCAGCCAGCCGGGCGGTCCGCTCCTCGGCGCTCAGACCCTCCTCCGTTGTGTCGAGGCGGTTGAGCACCGCATCGAGGGGGGCGCTGTGGAACGGCTCCCCGGCGGCTCGGCCCGTTCTGACATAATGGCCGACCGACTCCCGGCCAGTCCTATGCCGGAGCCAGTTCCCGGGCCGCGAGAACGGTCCTGGCCGGTAACGTCGGCGACAGCCTCAGGACGGGTGGACGCCCAGACAGGACCATGGACATCACCGACATCGTCTCGACCGACTACGTTGAGTTTGACCCGGAGACGCCCGCCTCGAAGCTGGTCGGCCGGTTCGAGGACCCGTCGCTTCCAGGGGTGATCGTCCGCGGGGACGCCTTTGAGGGGATCGTGACGCGCCGGCAGCTGGCGACCTCCCACATCCAGCCGGAGACGAAGGTGGGGTCGCTCGTCGCGCACGTCCCACGGCTTGCCCCCGACGAGGACATCCGGAAGGTAGCAGGGCTGATGGTCGACAGCGACGCCCGCCTGCTCCCGGTGTTCGAGGGCGGGGAGCTGACGGGCGTGGTCACCGCCGACGCGGTGCTGCGGGCGGTCGAGCCGTACCTCGACGCCGCGACGGTGGCGGACACCTACACCCGGACGGTGGCATCCGTCTCGCCGACCACCAGCTTCGGGGCGGCGGTGAACACACTCCGCGAGGAGCGCATCACCCACCTACCGGTGGTCGATGACGGCTCCCTCGTCGGGGTGCTCAGCCTGTACGACGTGGTACCGCTGGCGGTCCGGGCCGGCTCGCGCAGCCAGGGCGGGAACGCCAGCGGTCGAACCGGGCGGGGCGGCTTCGGCGCCCGCGAGGGGGAGCTGTCGCGAGTGCTGGATCTTCCGGTCCGGGACATGATGACATCGCCGGCCCGGACGGTGCGGCCGGGGGCGACTCTCCAGGAGGCGCTCGGGGAGATGTTCGAGGCTGGCGGCTCGTCACTCGTCGTGACCGAGGACGACAGCCTTGAAGGTATCCTCACGAAGACGGACCTGTTGGACGCGCTCACCTGGGAGTCGGAGGGGAGCCGCGCCGTGCAGGTGTACGGGACAGACCTGCTGGACGACACCACCTACGAGGACGTCGTCGAGATGATCGATAGGCTCGACAGAATGGACGCCGGGCTCACCGTGCTCGACGCGAAGGTCCACCTCCACGAGCACGACGAGCGGCTCCGGGGGACGCCGCTGTTGCTCGCGCGGGTGCGGCTGTACACCGACAAGGGGCTGTACATGGCCTCCGGCGAGGGGTACGGCGCCAGCCACGCGCTCAACGAGGCCCGGGACGTCCTGGAGCGGCGCCTCCGCGACCGGAAGGGCCGGGATCGCCCCCAGAAACACCGCTCACGGGAGGCTTGGGAGCGGCGCTTCGGCTGGTGGCTGGAGGGTTAGGGGAGCAGCAGATCGAGGACTGCGACCACCACGCCGGCGGCGGCCATCCGGGCGGCGGATACGTACCAGCGCTGACCGGAGACTGAGGCCACGTAGGCGCCGAACGCGCCGAACACGCCAACTGCGACGGCGACGGCCGCCAGCGCTGCCTCGGTGATGGTGAACACAGCCC
>CAZLOO010000174.1:0-5406 GCA_964561055.1 uncultured Halobacteriales archaeon | reverse complement strand
GGAGGTCGCCACCGGGTCCAGCGCGCTGGCCGGCTCGTCCATCAGAATCACGTCCGGGTCGACGGCGATGGCGCGGGCAATGCAGAGCCGCTGTTGCTGGCCGCCGGAGAGCTCCAGCCCGGACTCGTCGAGCCGATCTTTCACTTCGTCCCACAGCGCCGCCCGCTTCAGCGACTCCTCCACGATGGCATCATGGTCCCCGCCGATGCCCTGGACCTCCAGCCCGTAGGCGACGTTGTCGTAGATGCTCTTTGGGAACGGGTTCGGCGTCTGGAACACCATCCCAACCCGCCGCCGGAGCGCCACCGGGTCCACGTCGTCGTCGTACACGTTCTTCCCGCCGAGGTACAGCTCCCCCTCCACACGGGCGGCGTCGACGAGGTCGTTCATCCGGTTGATACACCGGAGGAACGTGGACTTCCCACAGCCCGAGGGACCGATCATCGCGGTTACCTTGTTCTCCGGAATCTTCATCGACACGTCCCGGAGCGCCTGGTCGTCGTTGTAGTAAACGTTGATGTTCCGGGCCTCGACGATGGTTGAGTCCGGACGTGCCGCCCGGTCCTGCTCTCTGACGCTCCCCGAGACGTCCGTCTCGACGAGCGTGTCCCGCGTGGGGTCGGCGGTGTTCCCCGTCTCGGTGCTCCTAGTCGTCGTCTCGGGCTCCGTGTTCGTTTCCTCGCTCATTGTTAGCTCCCCTCTCCGCCCGTGCTGTCGGCTTCAAACCGGTTCCTGAGGACGATGGCCGTGGAGTTCAACACCAGCAACACCACCACGACCGTGACCACGCCGGCCGCGACCACGCTATCCTGGAACGCCAGTTTCGAAGACGTGGCCCAGACGAATATCTGTAGCGGCATCGCGCTGGCGGCGTCCGAGAGTCCGCTGGGAATCGAGAACGTCGACTGGGGGGCGGCGATCATGATCAGCGGCGCCGTCTCGCCGATTGCCCGCCCGATGGCGAGTATCGTCCCCGTGAGAATCCCCGGCAGCGCCCGCGGTAGGACGATGTTGCGCACCGTCTGGTAGCGGGTCGCCCCCATCCCGTAGGACGCCTGCCGGACATCGTCGGGCACCGACCGGATAGCCTCCTGGGCGGAGATGACGACGATGGGGAGGATCAGCAGCGCCAACGTCATTCCGCCGACCAGCACCGATCCCAGACCGAGGCCGGCAAGATTGATGAACACCCCCAACCCCAGCAGACCGTACACGACCGAGGGAACGCCCGCGAGGTTGGAGATGTTCACCTGAATGAACCGGGTGACCCCGTTGTCCGGGGCGTACTCCTCCAAGTACACCGCCGAGCCGACGCCGACGGGGAACGCTGACAGCACGACCACCAGCATCAACAGCACCGACCCCACAAGGCCGGGATAGATGCCGGCCTCCTCAGGGAACGGCGAGGAGACGCTGGTGAAGAACTGCCAGTCCAGCCAGGATTCCGGGCCGGCGAAGCCTAGCGCCCCGACGGCGGCGGCGCCGACCAGCGCCCCACCGACGACCACCACCGGCAGCACCAGACCGTCGGTGCCCGTACGCTCCGGGTGACGGAGGGTCGTCCCGGCGTAGTAGCCGACCGGGACGAACCCGAACAGCAGCACCACCAGGCCCGAGGCCGGCGCGAGTCCCGTCACCTGGGCGAGCGCGACGCCCCCGGCGACCGGCACCACCAGCGCGGCCAGCGCGGCGGCCCGGGCGTCCCCCCGGCCCAGTTCCATCGACCGGACGCCGGCGTACGCCATCCCGGCAGCCGGGAGCGCCAGCGTCAGCGCGTACACAATAAAGCGGGTTGGGACCACCGGCACCGTCCGGAGGAGTACCTCCGCGAGGCTGGGTACCATGCCTGGAATTCCAACCAGCGCGAAGCCGTAGCCGGCGACGATAGCGGCCGCCAGTGGGATCGTTGAGAGTCCACCGGTCGTCCGGTGTAGGGCGTAAATAACGGCGGTGACGGCGGCAGCCGCGAGCACGTGGACGAACCACACCCGCGGCTCGATTATCTCGAAGGTAATGAACACCGCGCCGGCGAGGAACGCCCCGGCGATTCCGATACCGAGCGTGAACAGTCCGACCTTGCCCGAGCGGTCGTTGAACAGCAGCATCGTCCAGCCGTCGTACGCGATTCCCACGATGACCGACACCGTGGCGACGAACAGGGCGACAGCCGCGAACAGCGTCCCGTCGAGAACGACCAGCGCCCCGCCGCCGACGGCGACTCCCGCCGCGAGCAGGAGGTAGGGAGCGGCCAGCTGTACGACGCTGGGCGCGGATTCCCCCCGTCGGGCGAGCAGGGACATCGTGAGCATCACAGGGAGGAGGAAGGCCAGGAAGTAGACGAGAAACCAGCCGGCATCGGCAGTGAACGGCTGGAGGGCGTCGTTGGTGACGAACAACAGCAGCACGATCAGCGAGGTGATACCGACCAGCGTCGCCGCAACGAGCACGTACTGGAAGATGACGCCGACCGTGCGGCTTACTTCGCCGAAGTCGACCTCATCGCGGGTGGGGGCGCCGGTCGCCATCAGTACTCCTCCCTGTAGCGCTGGGCGATCAGGTCGCTGATGACGTTCATCGCGAGCGTGATGACGAACAGCGTCAGCCCGATGGCGAACAGGCTCCGGTAGGCCGGCCCGGTGCCGGTGATGTCGGAGTTGGCCAGCTGTACCATCGCGGCGGTCATCGTCTGGATGGACTCCGTGAACACCAGCGGCGTCTCCGGCGTGGGGAATGGGATGGTGACCCCGAACACGGTGACCGTCCCGCCGGGCGGGAGCCGGGGGGTCGCGCCGGCGGCGACGGTCACCGCCATCGTCTCGCCGATAGCCCGGGAGAGTGCAAGGATGTACGAGGAGGCGATGCCGGAGACCGACGCCGGCACGACGACGCCGGTGGCGACATCGAACTTCGTGGCGCCCATCCCGTAGCCAGCCTGCCGGAGGTCGTCCGGCACCGCAGACATGGCGTCCTCACTAATGGAGGACACCATCGGGATGATCATGATGCCGACGACGATGCTCGCCGACAGCGCGTTGAACGTTGACAGCTGGACCGGGAGCACGGCGTCGAGCGCCGGCGTGATGTACACGAGCGCGAGGATGCCGTACACGACCGTCGGGATGCCCGCCAGCACCTCCAGGGCGGGCTTGAGATACGCTCGTGCGCGGGCGGAGGCGTACTCCGAGAGGTAGATAGCGGTCAACAGTCCCAGAGGGAGCGCGATTACTGCGGAGCCGACCGTGATCACGAGCGTGTCAGCGACCAGCGGGAGGACGCCGAAGCCGAGCTCGCCGCTGGACCCTCTGAGCGACGGGCTCCAGCGCGTGCCCGTGAGGAATTCGAGCACGGGGACGGTGTCTTCAACGGGGACACCCAGCAGCGGGCCGGTGAGCCGGAAGAACTTGGCCCCGTCGGCCGCCAGCGCGACGACGATCCCGATCGTCGTCAGCACGGAGAGGAACGCACACACGAAGAAGAACGCCCGGGTCAGCCGCTCGCGCGGTGACCTGGAGGCGTTCGTCGTGATGTCGAACCGTGGTGATTCATTGCTCATCTGGGTGTGGGGTGGTGTTCCGACGGGGGCAAAAGCGTACCGTCCTCAGTTCAGCCCGTTAGGTCGTCGATGGCGCTCTCGAGAGCGTCGAGCTGTTCCTGCTTGGCCGACTCCGTGGCGGGCACGTAGCCGACCTGGTTGGCGACAATCTCCTCGTTGGTGGTGTTCTCTACGAAGAAGCGGGCGAACTCCCGCACCTCGGGCTTCTCAAGGGCGGACTTCTTCGGGTAGGTGAACAGCGGCCGGGAGAGCGGCGTGTACTCCCCGCTCGCGGCCGTCTCCAGCGACGGGGCGACACAGCCGTCGCCGTCGTCGATCTCGACGGCCTTCACCTGGTCGGGGTTGTTGAAGAAGTACGAGAACCCGAAGTAGCCGATGGCGTACTGGGACCCCTGGACCCCCTGGACGATCTGGCGGTCCTGCTCCGTGGCAGAGTAGTCGTCCGTGTGGCGGTCCTCCTCGCCCATGATCACCTCGGTGAAGTAGTCGAACGTGCCGGAGGTGGAGGCGGCGCCGAACCGCTCGATCTCCTCCTCGGGGAACCCGTCCCGGACCTCGCTCCAGGTGGTCGCGGGGTCGGGCTTCCAGATCTGTTCCAGCTCCTCGACGGTCAGACAGTCGACGAAGTCGGCCTCGTTGTTGACCACGACCGTCAGCGCGTCGGTCGCCACGACGAGCTCGACCGGCTCGACCCCGTTGGACTGGCACAGCTCCATCTCGCTGTCCTTGATCGGCCGGGAGGCGTTGTTGAAGTCCGTCTCCCCCGGGCAGAAGAAGTTCTGGAAGCCGCCGCCGGAGCCGGTCGAGCGGATGTTGAACTCCACGTCCGGGTGTTCTTTCCTGAACTCCGCGGCCATCGCCTCGGACAGCGGGAACACTGTCGAGGAGCCGGCGATCTCGATGGTACCGGAGAGCTCTTCCTCGGTGGTCGTGGTCATGTCCCCGCCGTCGCCGTCGCCGCTGGTGGTCGTGTCCCCGCCGTCACCGCCGTCGCCGCCGTCGCCGCCGTCACCGCTGCTGGGGTTGGATGTGCAGCCAGCGAGCGCGAGCGCGCCCGACGCGCCTGCGGTTGCCAGGACTTTCCGGCGTGAGATGCGGTCGTTTTCAGGCATCAGTCGTGACGACTTCGGGATAGAGTATGAAACTTGCGGAATTAATATTTATTCTCTATGAATATATTTATACCGGCCAGTAGCGATCCAGTCCCCTCAATTGGTCTACTGTGACAACCGGTTTCCCACCGCCGCGGAATACCCGAAACCCACGGCAGGAATTGCAATCATCGGCGTCTCCCTGGCTGCAGGCAGAGGCGCTTACCTCAAGTTGCCCCCCGGCGGTGCCGGATTGTCGGAGCTCTGGTGGGCGGAAGCCACGTAGCGGGAGCCGATGGTACGGTTTCGTGACGGAATATATAGATTACGAACAAAGTATTCATATCCATACCAGCCACAGTATCTTCCGATGGGAGTCCAAGCGAACGCGCCGGGGGTCACTGCCGGCGTGCTGCCGCTGGCGCGCCTGCAGGAACCGCAGGGCCGGCCGACGACGCTCGCGGTCGTCGCCGACCCGCACGTCACCCCGGACGGGGAGGGGACCTGGAAGTGCTACGGGCGCACGGAGGAGCGGCTTCAGCGGGCGGTCCGGGACATCAACGGCCGCGCAGTGGACGCCGCCGTCCTCGCGGGCGACCTCACCCGTGACGGCTACGCCGCGGAGTTCGACGCCGTCGAGCGGCTGCTGGGGGAGCTCGCGGTGCCGTGGGTCGCGGTACCAGGCAACCACGACGTCGCGAAGGCGCACGACGAGCACGACACGCCCGCGCTGCTGGAGTTCGTCCGGCGGTTCACGCCGGG
>CAZLOO010000173.1:0-5467 GCA_964561055.1 uncultured Halobacteriales archaeon | reverse complement strand
AGGCCGCCGACCACCAGCATTCCGCCGGTGACCGCGACGGACGGGCGGGCTCCGGGAACGACTTTGGCCTTGGCGTAGCCGGCCATGGTGTCCGTGTTCATGCCAATGCCACTGAGCGGACGACAATCACGTCACTCAATGTAGGCGGTGTATTGCGAGAGGGCGTACACGCTGGCGGCGGCGACGATGGCTACGAGCGCCACTACCGGCACCGGCGCCGCCAGCGGCGATTGGACCGTTGGGTCGGCGCCGAGCACCCGGGTGTAGGTGTCGACGGCGTCCTGTCCGCTGTAATATACCAACACGAGGAACTCACTGTATCCTACCGCCAGCCCCCCAGGAACGAACGCCAGCATCCCGGCCATGTCCTCGAGGACGTACGTCGAGTAAGTGGCCTCCCCGCCGAGACTGAGGCGGCGCCGGGCGACGTGAATTAGCCCCAGCCCCATCGCGCATATCGATAGGATGCTAATACCGACTAGCGCCAGTATCATCCCCGCCGGAGCGGCCGAGCGGAGCGTTTCGCCGTTGAACAGTGTCGGGGTCGGTGCCGCAACCACCAGTGGGATCACCAGTCCGAAACTCCCCAGGAGGGTGGCGATGTACGCCAGTTTCCGGGGGATCGACTGGTTGAGCCAGGTCCCCCTGTAGTGCTCGTGCTCTTCGTTGAGCACCGCGTCAGTGATAGGGTCGTCGATGTCGGACATGAGGGCTTGTCGGGGCTGGGGATCGGCTACACGAGGGAAGGGGTAGTCGGGTATATGCCTTCCGCCGCTACGCGTAGCGTTCCGGGTACGCCTCAGCCAGCAGCTCCGGTTGGTCGAGCAGGCGCTCGCGTACTGGCGCCAGCACCTCCGTTAGGTGCCTGGCGACGGCGGGCTTCAGGTCTGCAGGGTGGAGTTCACCCTCCACGAAGTCCCTCTTCAGGCTGTCGTAGCTCTCGTAGACGAGATCGCCCCCGTACTGCTCGTCGCGCTCGATCATGAACTGTTCATCGTGCTCGGTCAGCACCGGGAACAGCAGGAAGCGCACGTACTCCAACACGCCGTTGTCCTCGACCTCGCCCGCCGGGCAGTAGGCCTTTCCTATTTTTTCGGCGACCGCACCCGCGTTATCAGTGAGAGTGATCTTCGAGCCAGCCTCGGAGGCGCTCATTTTCCCGCCGCTCAGCCCCGACAGCAGCGGCGCGAACACGCAGACGGGCTTGTCATAGCCGTAGTCCGGGAGTAGTTCCCGCGAGAGCATATAGATGCCGCGCTGGTCGATACCGCCGTAGGCGATGTCGGCGTCCAGCGCCGCCACATCGAGGCTCTGCATCAGGGGGTACACCAAGCCACCAACCCTGGGGTTCTCGGACTGGCGGACCACCTCGCTACCGGCCCGCTGGGCCCGGGTCACGGTAGTGTCGGCCATCATTCGGTAGAGATCCAGCGTGTAGGGCCGGTCGAGTTCGAACTCCCGGCCCTGGACAAACGATACCCCCTCAGGGTCCGCGCCGGCAGCCTCGATCATCCCCTCGATCGCCTCCCGGTAGTAGGCCGCCCGGGCGTCAAGCAGGTCGAACGGGGTCTTTTCGTCGTCGAGGTGGGCGTGTAGGTCCGCGACCAGTACCGTCACCTCTAGACCCCCGCGGATGAAGTCCGCCAGCTTTCGGATCGTCGTGAAGTGGCCGATATGCATCTCGCCGGTCGGGGCGTAGCCGATGTACGCCGACGGCTCCTCGCGGGCAAGCACCGAGCGTAGTTCCTCCTCGGTGACGATCTCTTCGGTGTAGCGTGTCAGAAGCGACAGCCGCTCGGCCTCGTCCATACCGGCGGTTTCGGCCACCACTTGTTAAACCGTTCGGGGACGGCGCTACGCGACCTGCTCGCGATCCTTGAAGACGGTGCGGCCGCCGTCATAGCTGACGACTGTCCGGACGGTGACATAACCGTCGTTGGCCTCGATGGCCAGCGCGCCACTGTAGCCGAGGTCAATCCGCCGGGTGGTGGTGTCGGACTCACCGGGCTTGAGCGCGCCGATCCCTTCGCTGCCCTCCCACAGCAGCTCCCCGTCGGAGTACACCTTCGTGGTGACCGTGACATCGGTCTGAGTGGTGTTGCCGGTGTTCTCGAGGGTAGCGGTGACGTCCCGACAGGTGGTGCCACAGCTTTCGATACCGTCGACGGTGAACGACCACTGCTCCCCGGTCCCGCTGCCCGCGGCCGTGTCGTTCCCGCCCCCGGTGGCGGCGGACGGTGTCCCGGCCGATGAGGGGGTGGAGGCGCTGCTCACTCCTGGTCCGGTCCCTCCCAGCATCAGGACACCGCCGGCTAACACGGCGGTTATCGCGGCTACAACCGCGAGCGAACTTTTCATATCCATCGAAATCTCGGGACCGTCAGCCCTCTTCACAACTCCGGTTCAGGCGGGTATAGGTTTGCTGGCCAGCGCTGGCCCGATGGTCTTTTGCGCCCGCCGCGAGGGGAAGTGGTATGGAGATTTTACTGACCAACGATGACGGCATCGACAGGCCCGGGCTGCGGGCGCTGTACGAGGCACTCGGGGAGGTGGGCAACGTCACCGCTATCGCGCCAGCCAGCGATCAAAGCGCGGTTGGTCGGGCGCTGTCCTCCGGACGCATCAGCGTCGAGGAGCACGAACTCGGTTACGAGATTGCCGGCACGCCTGCGGACTGCGTGGTCGCTGGTCTTGAGTCGTTGGCGACGGACACGGATCTCGTGGTGTCGGGCTGTAACAAGGGAGCAAACCTCGGCCAGTACGTGCTCGGCCGGTCGGGTACCGTCTCGGCCGCCGTCGAGGCCGCTTTCTTCGACGTACCGGCCATCGCCGTCTCGATGTACGTCCCCGGCGGGGAGGTGGACTTCAGGACGTTCACCCCGGAGGTGTCGCGGTTCAGTGCCGCCGCGAACGTCACCCGATACCTGGCGGAGCATGCCGTCGACGCAGGCGTGTTCGAACGCGCCGACTACCTCAACGTCAACGCTCCGATGGACGGAACCGGCGGGATGGAGATAACGGAACCTTCCACCGTATACGATATGGACGCGGTCGACGAGGGGAGCCACGTGACCCTGCACGACCGTATCTGGGAGCGGATGTCCCGCGGAGATGTCATCGACCCGCCGGGGACCGACCGCCGAGCAGTCGTGGAGGGACGGGTTAGCGTCTCCCCGCTCACCGCCCCCCACTCGACGGAGCACCACGAGGCGCTCGACGCTCTCGCCGAGACGTTCTCATCGTAGCCCGCGGAGCCGTAGTCCGATGTCGTCCGGGTCTTTGACGGCCACGCCTCCGCCAGCATCGCGCGTTTCAAACCCCGCACGCTCCAACCGCTCGCGAGCCGCGGCCACGGCGTCGCCGGGGAGCAGCAGTTCGACCCAATCCATCCCTCGACCCGCAACAGGGTCGGTTCGGCGGTTCCACGTGTTCAGGCCGACGTGGTGGTGATAGTCGCCGGCCGCGAGAAAGAGCCCCCCGTCCCAGGTCTGGCGCACCCGCAGGCCCAGCGTGTCGGCCCAAAACGAACGCGCCGCCGCGAGATCCGTCACCTCCAGATGGACGTGGCCGATGTCAGTCGCCTGCGGGACGCTGTCATGGCCGGCAACGGTCGCGGCGAGGTCCTCAGTGTCCAGCGGCTCGGTCACCATCGCCACCCGGTCGCCGTCGGTCGGCCACTCCTCACGGGGCCGGTCGCGGTAGATTTCCACGCCGTTCCCCTCCGGGTCCGAGAGGTAGAGCGCCTCGCTCACCCCGTGGTCGGAGGCGCCGTCTAGACCCCACTCGCGGGCGCGAGCGAGCGCGTCGCCAAGCGCCGCCCGTGAGGGGACCCGCACCGCGAGGTGAAATAGCCCCGCACTCGCCGGCGGGCGAGGGCTGCTGTCCGTCCGGGTCAGCACGACCAAATCCTCGCTGGCCCCGAGGGTCACCCGGTCATCGTCACTGTTGTCGACCGTCAGTCCGACCACGTCGCGGTAGAAGGCCGCCAGCCGATCAGGGTCGTTCACGGCCAGCGCGACCCGCCCAACGCGGCTCTCGTGTGGAAGGATGTCGCTCACCGCCGGAGTCAGGCGCCGGGGATACCTGGCTCTTCCCCTCACTCCCGGACCGCACGGAAGCGGAGGCGCCGGTAGTCCGCCATCCAGCGACCGTCCTCGAACAGCGCCGTGCGGAGGCGATCGGCGATGTCGTCGACGACGGCCGGTAGCTCATCGTCCGGTACCGGACCCAGAAGGCCGTCGCCGAACATCTTTAGCCACGCCCTTATGCCGTCCTCCAGCTCAGTCGGGCGGTCGAACAGGACAGCCTGCCGCACCTCGAAGCCGTGCCGCTCCAGCCGCGGAGTATACTCCCCGATGCTGGGGAAGTACCAGGGGTCATCCGTCTGGTAGCCCCGCTCGGCCAGTTGTGCACGCGCGGCGCCGATGACCTTTTGAACGTTGCCGACACCGCCCATCTCGGCGACAAATCGGCCGCCCGGCTGGAGCGCAGCTGCCACCCCCGAGAGCACGGCGTCTTGATCCGCGTCGTCAATCCAGTGGAGCGCGGCGTTCGAGAACACGGCGTCGAACGGCTCTTCGACCGCGAGGTCGCGGGCGTCGCCTTTCCGGAAAGCCAACTCGGGGTGGGTGGCCCGCGCCTCTTCGATCATCTCTGCGGACCGATCTAATCCAACGACCGTCGCTCCGCGGTCGGCGATGGCTGCGCTCAGATGCCCCGTCCCGCAGCCGAGGTCCAGCACTCGCTCGCCTTCTTTCGGGGCGAGCAGGTCGACTACACCCTCGCCGTACTCATATACAAACGAATGTCCCTCATCGTAGTCGTCCGGATCCCACGCGTTCTCGGTCCGCTCGGTCATTCCCGGGGCTACCCCCGGCAGTGGATTAACCGTTCGCATCTAACACCCTGTCGAGGTGACTGATGTTACAGATTTCGCGCAGGTCGTTGCTTCCTTCCGTGTGAGGCCGAGAGACCCAGCAACTTGAGGGAGCCGAACCCCCCGTATAGTACGAGCGTACGCCAGACTGTGGCACAGTCCGACACCACTCCTGACGGGAACGACGAGAAGGTTAATCTCCGGCTGCCGAAGGAATTCCTCGCTGACCTCGATAAGCAGTGGCATGAGCAAGGGTACAATTCGCGTTCGGAGTTCATCCGCGAGGCGCTACGCGATGCGGTGTACGGGACGCGGCTCTTGAAGACCTGCTGGAGAGTCAACGACAGTTCGAAGAAGATCAAACGGTGAGCGCCGAGGAAGCGCGGGAACGCTTCGGCACAGATGCGTGGCGGCGTGTGGGCGTGGGAAATCTCCGACCGAGCCGCGGACGGGGTCGGCCCCCCGACGCTGACACACAACAACGAATTCTCGACAAGCTTGAGGGCGTCCTGTCGGACGAGTTCCGCGTGCCGCCGGACTTCGCCAAGCCGTCGACCGGCGCGAGGCCGTGGCAGTCGTTGCGGGTCGGTG
>CAZLOO010000172.1:1114-5476 GCA_964561055.1 uncultured Halobacteriales archaeon | reverse complement strand
TCAGGCATTGTACTCCGAGCGAAAAAGATAATTTATTTTAACTATCGCTATTTTTTTTTGATTATGCGGCTAACGGCTATGACGCTATGTTCGACCACCGGTAGGGCCGTCCACCAACCGGTAGAACCGGCCGGCCAAGGCGTTCCTTGGCAGTCCCCCGGTCCGAGAATAGTCCTCAGGACGTCCGTACAGGAGGTGGTCCGGGTGGACACACCGGCCTGGCTGTCTAACATCGACGTCATGCCCGATAACGGTGTATCGTTCGAGGGGACGTCTAGCGTTCCCGGCTGAGACGGCCGGGTGTCCGATCAGCCCTCCGGACGGAGACCGTAGGCGGCCAGCTCGAGAAGTTCGGCGGTACCGCCGTGGGCGCTCAACGATACGCCCGTACTGGCGGAGTCCGGGAAAATCAAGTTCGTGCTGGTGTACCGTCCGTCGTTTGCGAAGATCTCGACGGAACTCCGGTCGACGAGTACCCGAAGTTCGTAGGTCCCGTCTTCCAGCAGCGGAAGCGGGCCGGTTTCCACCGCGTACCGGTCGGGCCTGAAGTACGCCCCCGACGGCCCACGGTCGACGATCAGCTCCTCGTTCGGGACGTCGAACAGGATCTTCGTCCGTTCCGAGCCGGATTCCCGCACGATGAGGTCGACCTGGTCCGCACTGCCGGGGTCTATAGTGGCCTGAATTTCGAGCGTCCGACCGGCCACGTCGCTCGACGCGAGCGGGTCGGTGTCGGAAGCGATCGGTTCGTTCGCCAGGGAGGCGAGTTCGGGATCGCGAATCGACGCCATCTCCGTGACGGGGTGCTGTCGGAGTTCGATCACGTCACCGGTCTCGACGAGCGATACCTCCCGAGGGATCGACTGGGCACCCTGCCATCCGGTGTCAGGTAGCTCCTTGGCGTACCTCCAGTCGTTCATCCATGCCAGCATCACTCCTGATCGGTCAGGCGTGTTCGCCCACGTCTGACCGCCGTAGAAGTCGAACCCGTGGTCGGCGTGAACGCGGTTCTCGAGCGAGAACGTCGTCCCGTCGAAGCGACCCACGTGATGTTCGACGTGGCTCCAGTCGACGGACACCGTAAGTATCCACCGGCTCCGATCGGTCCCGGACACGGGCACCCTGTACAGGCTCGGACACTCCCAACTCTGTTCGCCCGACTCGTAGGTGTCCAGATACGTCCAGTCAAGGAGGTCGGCGGATTCGTATATCTCGATCCCTGCTGGCCGGTTCCGGTCGGGAGTGACCCGTGCGACCACCGTACGCCAGGTTTCGTCCGGAGCGTACCAGAACGGGTTCGGATCGCGAAAGTCACCGACATCGCTCGGAATCACGGGGTTTCCGTCGTACCTGGCGAGGGTCTCCCCGTGGTCTTGACTCACGGCGACCCGTTGATCCTCGGTGCCCGCATCCCAGTGGCCGGTGTACATAGCAACGAGACAGCCTTCGCCGAATCCGGACGTGTTCGTCCTGTCGATGACCGCGCCGCCGGAGTAAGCCTGGATGCCCTCGTCCGCGATCTTGGTGCCGTGCTCATCCCAGTTGAGAAGGTCCCTACTGGTCGCGTGGTCCCAGCGCCGCCGATCAGCGCCGGCTTGATAAAAGAGGTGATAGACACCGTCCTGGTAGACCATCCCGTTCGGGTCGTTCATCCAGCCTGACGACGGAGTGAAATGGAACGCTGGGCGGTACGGATCCGGGGGTACGTCAGTCGAATTCATTTGGGTAGCACTCGGGCTTCCCGAAGTACTTGTCCCGAGGAGGATACCTCCGGCGCTCCGCAGTACCGACCGACACCTGATTGGTGAACGAATCCGAGTTTCTCGACGACCCGTTTTGAGGGTTCGTTGCTGGCGATAATAGTCGCCGAAATCCGGTGGAGCCGCAGTTCCTCGAAGCCGTGGCGCACAACCAGCCGAGCAGCCTCGGTGGCATAGTCCTGTTCCTGCTTGTCAAGGTGACTCCAGTACCCGAGGTTGGCCCAGCCACGCCGCTCGTCGATTGGAGCGAGCGAGACGTCCCCTCCTCGTAACCGGCGGAGAGCCACGCGGTGCTCGGGGCACTAGGGGACTCCTCTCCTCGGACGGTCAGCCCCGCGTCACCACACAGCGCGACGACACCACTACGCTTCACCGGTTCAGCATCGATCGCCCGAATCCGTCGGGGGTCACTCGGTGTCGGCGTCCAGCGGTGGGAGGTCTCCCAGCGCGACGATACCGAGGCTCTCGTTGCTCGCATAGTAGACGGCACCATTGGCCAGTGCCGGCGGCGTGCTCACCGTCACGTCGAACCCGTCTATCTCGTGTTCCCAGCGAGGGCTCCCGTCGGCACGGTCCAGCGCGAGCACGCCGCCGAGGCTCTCCGTCGGGAGATCCTTTGCGCCAACGACGACAGCCTCCGTGCCGACGCTCGGGCCAGCGTCCGTGTCGACGGAGACGTCCGCGCGCCAGCGCTCCGTGCCGTCGGCGAGGTCGACCGCCGCCAACGCGTTGTCAGCGGTGACGACGAACACCGTCCCGTCGGCGACCGCGGGCCGCTCGGGTATCCGGGTGCCGAACGATCCGAGTTCGCGCCGCCGGGCACCGTCAGCGGGGTCATGGACGGCAAGCGTCCCGCCGTCGGCGACCAGCAGCCCGTCGCCGATCACGACCGGCGCCGCGTCGGGGGTCTCAAGGTCGACCGACCACCGCCGTGTGCCGGTCGCCGGGTCGAGCGCGCGCAGGACGCCCGTGTCCCCGTCCGGCCGGTAGCCCGTCACATAGACGCCGTCGTCGACGGCCGCCGGTCGGGGGCTTACCGTCTCGTCGGTCCAGCGTTCCTCGCCGCTGTCGGGGGCCAGCGCGACGAGGCCTGCCTCGCCGACAGGGAGCGTCGCGAGGTCGGCATCCAGCGGGAGTGTCACTGGACCCTGGACCGGGCGAGCCACCGATGTGGACCACAGCTGCTCGCCGCTGTCGGGCGCCAGCGCCACCACCTGCTGGTCGGCGGCGACCACGAGGCGCCCGTCGCCGAGTGCTGGCGTGTGGTCGGCCTCGCCGTCCAGATCGACATCCCACAGTCGTTCCCCGGTCTTGGCGTCCAGCGCTTCGACGGCGTCGTCGACGGTGTACACCGTCCCGTCGGCGACCAGCGGCGCCGCACGGTGGGCCTCGCCCTCGTCCCACGCAGGGTTGGCCCGCGTCGGCACCGCGGCGTCCGTCGCGGCGGTGTTCGCTGAATCCGCGGCATGCTGGCGCCAGGCACCCGTTGGCACTGCCGGCAGCTCCCGGTCCGGCCCCCCTGTACACCCCGCCAGCGCCGCGGCGGCGGCCGCGCCGGCCGCCGCGAGAAACCGTCGGCGTTCCATTGTCGATCTGTAGGTGCCATCCCTGTCGTATTTAAGCTGGCGTACACTTCAGCCGCCGTTTGATCGACCCGCACTCACGCCCGTGCGATCCGCCGCGTTTTTCCGCTGGCATCGAACCGGCGCCACCGCAGAGAACGCCTTACGCCCGCACTGGTCGGTGACGAGCGAGCGGACGGGCCCCAACGCCGAGCGGAGGGACCTCCGAGGACACGCCGGCGGTCGGCGCCGCGTCAGCGACCGGTTGGACCGCGAGCCCGACAGCGCGACGGCGCCGGTTCCGAGACGGACCAGGCGGATGATTCGAGAGACATCGCCTCGTAGCCGTCCGTTCGTGCGGCCGGAACAAGACTGATACTGCTCCGAGCCGGCAGAAGGCCTGATGAGGGACGGAAAGCTCGACTCCGTTGACAAGCAGATCCTGTACCATCTTCAGCAGGACGCCAGGGGTATCTCGTCCAGCGAGATCGGGGAGCGACTCGATCTCTCGCCGAGCACGATCCGGACGCGGCTCAACAAGCTCGAGGAGAGCGGCATCGTTCGGGGGTATCACATCGACATCGACTACGAGCTGGCCGGTTATCCGCTGTACACAAAGATCATCTGTACGGCGCCCGTCCCCGACCGCGACGCCCTCGCGAACCAGGCACGGGACATCAACGGGGTGACGGCCGTCCGCGAGATCATGACGGGCAAGCGCAACGTCTACGTCAACGCCATCGGACAGTCACACGATGATCTCAATCGCATCGCGGGGGCTCTCGACGGGCTCGGGCTCGACATCGTCGACGAGCAGCTCATTCGTGACGAGTACGTCTGCCCATATCACGGGTTCATAGAGGCGGAGAAATCCGCCCCCGCCGGCCGCGACGAGTAGCGAGGGCCGTTTCAGTCGTCCGCGGGCGTCGAGCTGGCGGCCCGTCCCCGCGCGGAGGTGGCGACGGTCCGCTCGTTGGCGGCCACCCACCGCAGCAGTAGGAACGCGAACACGTACTTCGCGAGGATGTCCAGCGCGGAGT
>CAZLOO010000172.1:0-1104 GCA_964561055.1 uncultured Halobacteriales archaeon | reverse complement strand
ACGCCGACCGCCCAGATGATCGGGTAGCCGAGCCACAACACGACCGTCAGCACCCGAAGGGTCGAGAAGATGTCGTCGGTGCCCGCCTCGGACGCGGCCGCCGGCCACTGGGTCAGCAGGGCGTACAGGACAACGAGGAAGAACGCACAGCTAACGAAGTAGAACAGCCACCGGAACAGGTACGAGGACGAGATCAGCGCGGCTGCCAGGCCGGTCACACACATTCCAATGTCCGCGGCAATCACGGTGAAGAGGCTGCCCCTATCGACGTCGGCGAGCAGGCCGAGCGCGAGCAGAATCATCGGCGTCGAGAGCGCCCACGTGAGATACCGACCCCACTGACTCAGCACTTCCTGGCCGGCCAGTGCGTGCCCGGGCGGCATCTCGATGAATCCGACCGTCAGACCGGAGGCCAGCGCGAGATAGCTGGAGATCGAAACCAGCGGGATCATCAGCGTCGCCCCCCAGATGAGCCGGGCACGGCCGCCCCTAATGTTTCGGCCCATGTACACGAACAGGAGAATCGACAGCCCTGCCAGAGCGATGTTGATCCACAGCGAGGAACTCAACAGCGCGTCACTCTGGATCTGTGAGAGGGCGTCTGCCTGTGTTGCCTGTAGCGCGACGTCGGTCACGGTTCCAAGTGCTGTCGACTGCATACACTACGTCTTCAGGACAATAGTATATAAAATCTAAGACAGAAGACACCATTTCGTGCCGTTAGTATCACGAACCGTTACCAGTGCATAGCGGGCCGTGGAACCACAGTCCCGGCGGCACCACGACATGAGCGGCTCGCGTGTCGGCAGGGTGCCCACACCATTAGACGTGGGCGTTGGGTGGCCACATCCCGAGCTGGGCCGTCGGCTGGGACCTACACTATCCCCCGAGGCCGGCGACGCCGCGCGCAAGGGTTCCGAGAACGCACTCGTCCGGGGGTCTCGGCTCTCAGCCCTGGTCCTCAGAGCTCACGAGGACAGCGTAGCGGTTGCGTTCGCCGTCGATCCGGACATTCCAGTAGTCCGCCAGCAGCGTCCGGTACAGCCCGTCGAAGCCACCCATCCTACAGAGCGGGTCGTGACCGCGGTCGATCGACACGGATTC
>CAZLOO010000171.1:0-5487 GCA_964561055.1 uncultured Halobacteriales archaeon | reverse complement strand
CGGCCAGCGCCAGCACGTTGACGCAGTCATCCGCCAGCACCGCCTCCAGCCACTCGCGAACGTCCTCCGGCCGTGTCGGGGGGATGCCCTGTGCCCGGTCGGCTGGGTCGAAGTCGTCGTACATACTGGCGACGCTTTCGCTGTCGGCGTCGGCCGCCTGGTAGCGCTCGAGGCGTACCGTCCGACCGGTCCCGTCCTCGAACGCCCGGGGCGGCGGGTCAAACTGCCCGATGGGGGTATCGGGGTACTCCCTGCTCATCGGACCAGCGTCACCGACACGGTGCTGTTGAGAACGACGAACTCGCCGACTGGGCCGACGCTGAGCTTCCCCATCGGGCTGCGCTCCCCCCCACCAAGCACGATGCGGTCGTATCCCTCGGATTCGGCCATCTCGACTAGCGCCGGGCCTGGGTCGCCCGACAGCGTCAACACGTCGGCCGTGACGGCGGCGTTGGCCAGCCGGTCGCGCACGGCCGCCTCAACATCTGGGGTGGAGGTGTCCACCCCTGGGTGGTCGAGCACCGCCACGGTCAGCTCGTCCCCAGTCTCCCGCACCCGCTCGAGGGTGGCCGCAAGCGCGTCGAAGCCGTCCTCGTTCCCCCCGATTCCCAGGAGCAGTCGCATGTGGGTTGGAGGAGGTCACTGGGCAAAAGCCTCCCGCCCGGGCTCAGGGGTCGGGGTCGTAGCTCTCGCCGACCCGTAGGTCCAGCACCCCGGCCCGGTTCCTCATCCCGACGGCGGTGAACTTCGACAGCTCCCCGTCCCGGCTGAAGCCGATTGGCTCGCCGTCGGTACTCGTGACCGACAGGTCCGCCGCCCGGAAGTGCTCGACGCTCTCGGTCCCCTCGCCGAGCAGCCGATGGACCGCCGCCTCCGCGACGAGATTGCCGGCCGGCATCCGCTCGATGACGGCCACGTCGAACCGGCCGTCTTCCATGTCGGCCTGGCCGCCCTCCTCGACGAACTTCCGCGCATTACCGACCAGCACACACAGCGCCTCCCCTTCCCAGGCAGTGCCGGTCTCGGTCTCGATCGACAGCGCCAGCCCGTCGAACGCCCGGGCCTCCTGGATGGCGGTGACGACGAACGCGAACGTGCCGAGCCGCTCCTTCAACTCACCGGACGCGGCCGTCGAGGCGTCCGCTGGCAGCCCGGCGATACAGGAGACAATAAACGGGAGTCCGTCAGCGACCCCGAGATCCACCGAGCGAACGGCCCCGGTGTCTGCCACCTCGATGCCATGCTCGGTGTCGCGCACCCCGATGTTGCCTGCCAGCAGGTTCGCCGTCCCCCCAGGAACGACGCTGAGCGTCACCTCCCCGACGTAGTCCTCCTCGGCAAGCCCGCATAACACCTCGTTAACCGTGCCGTCGCCGCCACACACTGCGAGTTCTCTCACCCCCTCCTCGGCGGCCCGGCGGCCGAGTTCTACCCCGTGGCCGGGCCCCTCCGTCTGCCAGATCTCAAACCCCCGGCCCTGTGCCAGCCGCGGGACGGTAGCGGCATGCTCACCGGTACCGCTGGTAGGGTTGAGTATCATCGTTCGCGAACCGATCTGCATAGGGGTGGCTCCAGTCGGGTCTAGTTAGTCCTGCCGGGCTCAGTTAATGTAGCCGAGCGCGTCCTCGATGCGGCCCAGCTCCGGCCCGGTGGTCTCCTGGCCGACGACGTAGCCATTGGCGTTTGCGACCAGCCCTGACCCCACCAGCGGCGCGCCGTAGTTGATAGTCCCGATGTCGGCGGGCACCCCGAGCAAGTCCTCCAGGGCGTCCAGTTCGGCGTCGGTCGCCTTCGGGTGACAGAGCACGCCACGCCCGGTGGCGGCGGCAGCAGTCCCGACGGTGCGCACGCCAGCGACGTCGCCGCGCTGGACGGTGACGCCCAGCCCCTCCTCAACGGCCGCGACGGCCTCCTCCGAGAGGTCCGGGTGGACATACGCCCCGGTTTCGTTGGCGAGCACGACGTTGCCGGCGGCGTAGATGCGCCCCGGTAGCTCAGTCACTGAGTCGACGACCTCCTCGAGGCGCTCACGCTCGTGATCCCGGAGCCGGCTGGTGACGAGGAGGCCGTTGCCGTTGCCCGCACACAGCGCCCCGACGGTGGAGGAGCCCCCCAGGGTCGTCGCCACAGCCGGGACGCCGAGCTCCTCGGCCAGCCCCTCGCGGAGCTCGTCGTTGATATCGGGCCGGACGACGACACAGTCGTCGGTGGCCCGAGCGAACACACCGACGAAGGAAGACCCCCCCAGCGCCGCGCGGAGCACGTGGTTACTCCGCGTGCTCGGCCTCGACGACGCGTTCGCCCTCCTCCTCGAACCGGGCGGCCCGCACCCGGAGCTTGCTGGGGGGTTTCTTGCGCCCACGCGCCCACACCGCCTCGTTGATCGAGGGGTCCAACCGGACCTCCTCCTCCTCGACGGCGAACTGCTTGGCGAGATGGCTGCGGACGAGGCTCATCGCCCGGTCTGCGCGCTTGTGTTTCGGCTCCCGCTTGGCCTCCCGGAGCGGTACGGTGACCACACGCTCCTCGAAGTCGCTGGCGGACATTGCTACTCGTCCGTATCGCTACGCCGCCAGTTGCGGCGCTTGTAGTTGCGCGTGACCTCGCGGTTCGTCTTCAGCATCACCCACGGCGGAATGCGCGAGTTCTGCCGGTCGAGCTTCCCCAGCCGCTTCTTCTTGGCCTTCGACTTCTTACCCATGATATCAGTGTTTTCCGCCGCGGAGGTTAAACCGTTGTTCCTTCGACCGCGGAGCTCAGGCCGGCACTGCCTCTGCGACCGCGGTGCCGACCAGCGACAGGTAGCTCCGTCGGTTCATGACGTGGGTAGGCGTTCGCCGGGACACAGCCTCACGGTCGGGTGATCCGGGGGGTTACTCCAGCAGGGCTGCGTCGGCCAGGTACGCCTGGACGTAGGGATGGAGCGTCCGCTCGAACGGCGGCTCGAACAGCCGTAGCTCGTCGTGCTGGTCGTCTGGCGCCACCGGCCCGTTCGGGGTGACGACGAACCCTACCGGGACGTAGTGTTTCTCGTCGACGGCATCAAGTTCGGTCTCGTCGTAGAGGTGCTCGTAGGCGCCCAGCCGGCGTTCTACTGTGACCCCGGTTCCCAGCTCCTCGCGAGCGACCCGCTGGACCGCGTCGGCGAGGCGTTCCCCCTTATGAACTCGCCCGCCGGGGACGAACCACTCCCCCTTCGCCGGCTCGTTCCGGCGACGCCCGAGGATGACCCCCCCGTCGCGTCTGACGACGAGGTCTACGGAGACGATAGGGACGCTCCGGACGACCGTCTCCCAGTCCGTCTCGTCGAGTGGACGGTCGGTCATCCAACTACTCGGCGGGGCATAACAAGAACCCGCCGCTCAGGCGATCAGCAGTTTCTCGCCGCGCTCGACGACAATCCGACAGGGTGGCGCGATCTTGTTGTACGCCCGCCGGAGGGCGTCCTTCGCGACCGGCGCCTGCTCGGGGGTACACCAGACGGTGAACACCCGCTCGTTGGCGCCGATGCGGGCGGCCGTGCCGACGATTTTGCCGAAGGAGAGGCGCATCCCGTCCGAGACGCGGTCCGCGCCAGCGCCGGTAGCCTGCTTGTTCTCCCGGATGACGTGGTGGGGGAACTTCCGCAGGATCATCTTGTAGTTCTTCTCGCCGAGTTCCTTTATTAGGTGTCGGTTGGCCGATAGCCGCGCGGACTCAAGCGAGCCGTGGCGGATCTGGACGTCCTCCTCGACGGTGAGGCTGATCTGGACGGGGTAGTCCTCGGGGTCGGTGTCGACGTCGCCCATCTTGTGCTGGGCTATCTTCGATCCGGGGATGCCGCCCATGTACTCTCGACGGGTGTAGGCGGGACCGTCGATTTCCCGGTACATGGAGCCAGGCTTGTCGCTCATACGGTAAATGACGCCGAGTTCGCGAATAAAGCCTTCGAAGCGCCGGTCCGGACCAGTGAAGTGGGCCGGGCGTCTACAACCGGTGTGTCACGACAGGTCGCCCGGGTGGACACGCTATTCCTGCATGAGCGCGGGGACAACTACACCACCGTCGTTCAGCGCGACGGCGACCGGGTGTTCGAGGCGGTCCTCGAGCTGAAAGAGACCGATGCCGGTCCCCGGCCGGCGAAGTTCCGGGTCCAGCGCGACCCAAGCGAGGAGCTGCGCGACCCAAGCGAGTTCGTCGAACTCGCCCGCCGGGCTCGTCGCATCCGAATCTCCGAGCAGACTTCCCCCGAGGGCCGGGCTGAGCTGCGAGAGCTGCTCGCGGGCTACCAGCTGGAGGCGACCGTGGTCCGGACCTGCCGGTACTGTGCCGGGGCGGGGCGCTACTCCCCGCTGACGAGCGACACTGCTATCCAAGCGGACGGCGAGAACATCTGCATCGACTGCGCCCGCCGGGAACTCGACCGAGAAGCGGGCTACCGGAACCTCCAGTCCGGCGCCCGCGACCGGCTGGAGGAGCTGCTGCTGGAGGTAGGGGACTTGGAGCGAGTGGTGAACCTGCTGTCCGGTCAGCTAGACCCGGAGCTGACGAAGTTCGACGAGATATCCGCCACTGTCGACGATATCGACCTCGTCGCGACGGACTCGCTGGATGTCCATCCCGATCTGAAGGAGCTGGTGACTGGCCGGTTCGAGGAGTTGCTGCCGGTACAGTCATTGGCCGTCGAGAACGGTGCCCTGGATGGACGCGACCAGCTGGTCGTCAGCGCCACCGCGACGGGAAAGACCCTCATCGGGGAGCTGGCCGGTATCGATCGCGTGCTCCAGGGAGAGGGGAAGATGCTGTTTCTGGTACCGCTGGTGGCGCTGGCCAACCAGAAACACGAGCAGTTCCAGGAGCGCTACGGCTCCATCGCGGACGTGAGCATCCGGGTCGGCGCTAGCCGCATTCGCGGCGACGGAGCCCGCTTCGACCCTGGGGCGGACATCATCGTCGGCACCTACGAGGGGATCGACCATGCCCTCCGGACGGGCGCGAACATTGGGGATATCAGCACGGTCGTTATCGATGAGGTCCATACCCTCGGTGAGACCGAGCGTGGCCACCGGCTGGACGGCCTCATCGCCCGGCTGAAGGAGTACTGCCGCCGCCGCGGTGACGACGCCCAATGGGTATACCTCTCCGCGACCGTCGGTAACCCCGGACAGCTAGCCGAGTCCTTGGAGGCGACGCTGGTGGAGTTCGAGGAGCGTCCCGTCCCTATCGAGCGCCACGTCACCTTCGCGGACGGCCGCGAAAAGGCGGACATCGAAAACAAGCTCGTGCGGCGTGCCTTCGACGCGAAATCCAGCAAGGGTTACCGCGGACAGACGATAATCTTCACCAACTCCCGGCGGCGCTGTCATGAGATATCACGGCGGCTGGAGTACGACAGCGCCCCCTACCACGCGGGATTGGACTACGGCCGCCGGAAGAAGGTGGAACGCCAGTTCGCCGATCAGGAGCTGGCGGCCGTCGTCACCACGGCGGCGCTGGCTGCGGGAGTGG
>CAZLOO010000170.1:0-5513 GCA_964561055.1 uncultured Halobacteriales archaeon | reverse complement strand
TGGCGTCGCCGCCGAACACCGCCAGCGGCAGCGTCGCCGTCCCGACGTAGGCACGCTTGTCGGACATCTCCCGGCCGTTGACTGTCGCCGACAGCCCCGCAGGGGCGTTCCCCGCCGTCGAGCGGACGGTCACCTCGCAGATGCGGCGCTCGCCGGGCGCGACGGTGTCCGGGAACGACCCCCAGTCGATATCGACTGCCGGGAGGTCCCGGGCGTTCGCCAGGACCCGCTCGGCGACCCCCTCGGAGAGGCCAGCGGCGACCAGCCCCTCGACTCCCGCGGCGATCACGTCGCCCGGAGTCTCCAAGGCGGCATTGGCCAGCCGGTTCGCCCGGCCCGCGCCGATGCCGTCCACGGCGACCAGGCCGACCGCATCGGCGGGGACGGCGTGCTCAACGCGGGCCTCGGCCCGGCGGGCGCGGTTGGCCGCCAGCGCGCCCGCGAACCGTTCGAGAAAGGCGCGACAGGCTGCCAGAAGGCGCAGCGCGTTCTGGCGGATTACCCAGGCGTCGCTCTGTAGCTCCGAAGGGACCGAGCCGTCCATGCTCGCCCGGAGGATGGCGAGCACCTTCCGGTGGCTGGCGGAGTCCACGTCGGCTGTACCGGAGGAAGGGCGGGCAAGCACGGCGTCGATGGCGTCGCGCTCGGCGGTGCGGGCGCTGACGCTGTCGAACTCCGTGGCGCCAGCCACCGCCTCGAGGATAGCGTCGACGGTGACCGTCCCGCCCGCGAGGTCGCGGAAGTGGGCAGCCGTCTCCAGGCGGAGGTAGTACCGCGAGGCCAGCGTCCCCAGTGGGGTGGCTTCAACCCGGAGCTGGTTGTCCGTCTCGACGAACCCCTTCTCGACCAGCTCCGAGAGCGTCTCTCGAACTCGCTCGCGGAGCCGGCCGCCGAAGTCGTAGCCGTCTGGCGCGGTTCGGGCTCGGACGTAGTAGAAGGTCGTCTCCAACCAGTCCATCACGTCGTCGAGGTCACCGACCGTGCCGAGCGCTATCTCGGCGTTGAGATGGGTGTCCAGTTCACCGGCCAGCCGGGATTCTATCTCCGTGCCGTCGCGGAGCAGTTCCCGGTAGCGTCCGGCATCGGCGCCGTCACAGACGACGTAGGCGTACCCCCGGTCGTCGTAGCCCGGCCGACCAGCCCGTCCAAGCATCTGGAGCACGTCTAGCGGACTCATCTCCACCTCCCCCTCGAGGGGATCGTGAAGCTTCGTGTCCCGGATGACGACACACCGGGCAGGGAGATTCACCCCCCAGGCGAGGGTAGACGTCGAGAACAGGAGGCTAATCTCCCCGGAGCGGAACCACGCCTCCACGTTATCCTTGTCGGACTTCGAGAGGCCGGCGTGGTGGAAGGCAACCCCGTCCAGTGCTGACTGCCTGAGGGTGTCGTTCTCCAGGGCCTCCGTCTCCTGGTGGAACTCGTAGTCCCCGCGGGCGCCGACCGGGACGTCACGGGAGACGAGTTCGTCACGGGCCTTCTCGGCGGCCCGGACCGTGTCCTGGCGGGAGGCGACGAACACTAGCGCCTGGCCGCCGTCCCGGATGTGCGGCTCCGCGAGGTCCAGCGCACGGTACAGCCGGCGGTACTTATCAGCGAAGGCGTTCTCCCCGTGGGTGTAGGTGCGCACCTCCGCCTCCAGGGGGACCGGTCGGTAATCGTCCCCGAACCGGAAGGTGCAGTCGGGGGGTGCGTCAAGCCACTCGGCCACGTCGCCGACATTGCGCATGGTGGCCGAGAGTGCCACCACCCGGGGGTCACACAGCCGCCGGAGCCGAGAAACAGTCACCTCCAGCACGCTTCCCCGGCGCTCGCTGTCCAGGAGGTGAACCTCGTCGATGATACAGAGGTCGACGCTCTTTACGAACTCGTAGCGGGGAGTAGTGTGCTTCCGTGTCGCAGAGTCGGCCTTCTCAGGGGTCATCACGAGGATGTCCGCCCGCTCGGCCCGCCGCGGGTCGAGGTCCCGCTCCCCGGTGACGACGTAGACAGAGTAGCCCAGCGCCTCGAAGCGCTCCCACTCGCTCTCCTTCTCGTTGGTGAGCGCGCGCAAGGGGGCTAGGAACAGCGCCGTCCCCCCCGCGCGCAGAGTCCGACAGATGGCCAGTTCCGCGAGCGCCGTCTTCCCCGAGGCGGTCGGCGCCGCGACGACGACGTTGTCCTCGCGCTCCAGCACCGCCGGAGCGGCCGCCCGCTGCATCCTATTGAACCGCTCGAACGGAAACGCGTCGGCGAACTCCGGGACGGCCTCGGCGACGTTCACACGAGGAGAGGGAGCCGGTCGTTCAAAGGGGTTTCCGTCGGCCGCTGTCCCCCGGCTGACGATCCGGGTGCGTTCCGCCCCGTAGAATGTCAGTCCGCGGCCGCACTCTCGGCAGCCCGGGAGAACATCCCGCCGCTCACGGAGTGCCTGAAATACGCCGCCAGGCCGACGGCGGCGGCGATATTCGAGAGCGTGACCGCCCAGAACACCCCTACTACCCCCGTTCCGATGACGAACACGGCGCCCGCCGCAAGCGGGAGCCGTATCCCGAGGTACTGGACCATCACGGAGGCGAAACTGCTGCGAGTGCGGCCTGCCCCGTCGAAGCCAGCCTGGAACAGGTAGATAGCGCCCAGCGCCGGGTAGCCGTAAGCGAGAATTTCCAGGTAGCGCACCGTCAGGTCGAACGCCGCCGGTCCTAACGTTGGGGCGACCGCCGTGGCGATGACCCCCGGGACGAGCAGCTGGACCCCCCCGAGAACGGCCAGCCCGGCGGCGACGAGACCAACCCCGAGCCACGCCGTGCGGGCCGCCCGGCCCGCGTTGCCGGCGCCGACGTTCTGGCCGACGACCGTCTGAGCGGCGCTTCGCAGTCCGCCGGCGGGGACGAAGGCGACGGTCGCGACACGAGCGCCGACGACGAACGCCGCGAGGCCGGCGGCGCCGCCGGCGGCGAAAACGATGGCGACGATGGCGACACGGATCAGTTGCCGGCCGGCCTCCTGGGCGCCGGTAGGAGCGCCCACGTCCAGCAGTTCCCGGACGACGTCGGGATCGAAGGTGGCTCTGGCGCGGCTGAGCATTCCACCGTTACGCCCACGGGCGACCAGCGCGAGGCCCGCGACGGCGCCGCCGGCGTAGCCCAGCACCGTCGCCAGCGCCGCCCCCCGGATTCCGAGCCCCGCGAACCCGGTGGCCTCAAGGAGCGCTGCCTCCAGCCCGCGGGCACCAAGCACGCCGAACACGGGGCTGTCCGCGAACCCGAAGATCAGCGCCGCGTCCAGCAGCACGTTCAGCACGAGCGCTACGAGATTCAAGTACAGCGCCGCCCGGGAGTCACCCCAGGCAACGAAGCCGGCCTCAACGGTGTCGCTGAGCGCCACCAGCGCGATGCCGGCGGCGTACACTGACAGATATGCCGCGCCGAGGGTCAATACTCGTTCGCTGCCGTTCCCCGGCGAGAGCACGCCGAACACCCCGACAAGCGGCTCCGCAAAGCCCGCGGCGGCCAGCCCGACCCCCAGGCCGATGGCGACCGCGATTACGAGGCCGGTGAAATACACTGTTCGGGCGCCGTCCTCGTCTTCGTTGCCCACCCGCTGGGCGGCGAGAATCTGTGTCCCGACCGCGGGCGCGAAGATAGCCCCAGCGGTGACCAGCGCCGTCAGCGGCGTTACCAGGCCGACCGCCGCGACGGCGTCGCCGCTGAGCCGCCCGAGAAAGAGCACGTCCACAATCTGCTGGAACACCAGCACGAAGTTCTGGGCCAGCAGCGGTGCCGCCACCAGCACCAGCGCCCGGAGCAGCGGCCCTTCAGTTATTTCCTCGGGCGTGACCCGGACCACCACCGTAGTTTACGGTTGACGTATAATTAAATTTGCTGCCGGACGTGTGAAAGGTCGTCGCCGGGACGCGGGGTTTTAGTTCCGGCGGAGTCATTGACACGTATGAGCAGGGCGCGCAAACCCGACTGGCTCCAGATGGAGATGCCGTCGGGGCGTCGGTTCGCCGACATTCGCGAGACCCTGCGCGAGCGGGATCTCAACACCGTCTGCGAGGAGGCCAACTGCCCCAACCTCGGGGAGTGCTGGTCCGGCCGTAACGGCCCCGGGACAGCAACGTTCATGCTGATGGGCGACCGCTGCTCGCGGGGATGTAACTTCTGTGACGTCCGGACCGGCGGGATGGAGCCGCTAGACCCCGAGGAACCCGCCAGCGTTGCCGAGGCGGTCGCGGAGATTGGGCTTGACTACGTCGTGCTGACCAGCGTCGACCGCGACGACCTCCCCGATCAGGGAGCCGGCCACTTCGCCGACACCATCCGCGAAATAAAGGACCGCCACCCGGGCGTGCTGGTGGAGGTGCTGATACCGGACTTCCAAGGGGAGGAGCGACTAGTCCGGAAGATAATCGACGCCGGGCCGGACGTCATCGCCCACAACGTCGAGACCGTCGAGCGCCTCCAGTGGCCGGTGCGTGACCGGCGGGCCGGCTACGAGCAGTCACTGGCCGTACTTGAGCAGGTCGACCGGGAGTCGGAGGTCTACGCAAAGACGAGCCTGATGCTCGGGGTCGGTGAGTACAACCACGAGATCTACCAGACGCTCGGCGACCTCCGGGAGGTGGGCGTGGACGTCGTCACTTTCGGCCAGTATCTCCAGCCCTCGCGCTCCCACCTAGAGGTGTTCGACTACGTCCACCCCCACGCGTTCGACACGTGGGAGCGGATCGCGGAGGAGGAGTTCGGCTTCCTCTACTGCGCCTCGGGGCCGATGGTGCGCTCCTCCTACCGGGCGGGGGAGCTGTTCGTCGACGCTGTCCTCCGGGAGGGGAAGTCCGTCGAGCAGGCCCGCCGGGAGGCGCGGGCAGCCGGCGGGAACTGACTGTCTGGGCGGCCGGTTATCCCTCGACGGTGGCCGTCAGGGCGGGTCGGGGGCGTGTGTCACAGTCTCAGTAACGACTATACCCGCGGGCCCGGACTGTGCGAGCATGTGGAGGGAGTTATGAGTACGCTACAGCGCGACCCCGGCGACCGGGTACAGATCCTCGATGAGGACGGCCGGGTACGGGACGGCGCCACCGTCCCGGACCTCGACGACGACGAACTCGTCCGGATGTACCGGGAAATGCGGCTGTCGCGGCACTTCGACCAGCGGGCGGTGAGCCTCCAGCGCCAGGGCCGGATGGGGACCTACCCGCCACTATCCGGCCAGGAGGCCGCCCAGATAGCCAGCGCCCACGCGTTGGCCGAGCGCGACTGGACGGTGCCAAGCTACCGCGAGCACGGCGCCGTCTACGCCCGTGGGGTCGGCCTCGAGGAGACCCTGCAGTACTGGATGGGCGACGAGCGCGGCAACCTGATGGCCGGGCAGAACGTGTTCACTGTCGCCGTGCCCATCGCCACCCAGGTACTCCACGCCACAGGTATGGCCTGGGCGTCGAAACTGAAGGGTGAGGACCGGGCGTTCCTCTGTTACTTCGGTGACGGCGCCACCTCGGAGGGCGACTTCCACGAGGGACTGAACTTCGC
>CAZLOO010000169.1:0-5513 GCA_964561055.1 uncultured Halobacteriales archaeon | reverse complement strand
TCTCGACCTGCATCGCCTGTGCGCGGGCGTCTGTTTCCCCGTCCAGCACTGTTTGGACGGCGAAGGAGTCGTTGATAGCGACCCGATCACCCGCCTCCAGCCGGTCGTGGAGCCGCGGCGACACCTCTGTCAGCACCTCCTGGTTGTTGCCGTGCTGCTTGACGACCACCTCTCCGTCTTCGGCCACCTCCTCAACGGTGGCGATGTACAGTGCGCTCGTTTTTAGCGCCTCGTTCTCGCGTTGGAGTTGGTCTACATCGTCGCGCAGCCCCTGCTGCTGGACGCGCGCGTCGTGGAGCTGGTGTTCGAGCTGTTCGTTCACGTCGAGGAGCCGCGAGAAGTGTTTCTGCAGCGCTGCCAGGCGCTCGGCCGGTGTCATGTCCGGGTCCAGCTCAAGCTGGGGCCGGTCCGGCAGCGACGGACTGCGTGACATATACGCGCGGTAAGAGTCACTGCTAAAAGGGCCTTTGGGTCGTCGTACACCTCCCCTCGGCTGGTTCCTACTCCAGCGCAGCGAACTCGTCGAGGTAGTCGGCGTACTGGTCGATGGCCGCCTCGACCGGCGCCGGGGAGGACATGTCGACGCCCGCGATCTTCAGCAGCTCCAGCGGGTACTCTCGCGATCCGGATCGGAGGAACTCGAGGTAGTCCTCGTTGGCGGCCGGGTCCTCAAGCATCCGGTCGACCAGCGCGATCGCCGCGGAGATGCCGGTAGCGTACTGGTAGACGTAGAACGCCCGGTAGAAGTGTGGGATGCGCATCCACTCGCGGGCGATAGCGTCGTCCAGTTCGGCGGGCTCGTAGTAGCTCCTTTTCAGGTCGGCGTACAGGTCGTCCAGCCGGTCGGGGGTGAGCGGCTGGTCCTCCTCGACCATCTTGTGAGTGCGGTGTTCGAACTCCGCGAACATTGTCTGGCGGAACAGTGTCGAGCGTACGCGCTCGAGGTACTCGTCAAGCACGTGCCGGCGGAGCCGCTCGTCGGTGTCGGCCTCGTTCAGCAAGTAATTGGTCAGCAGGGTTTCGTTGACCGTGCTCGCTACCTCGGCGACGAAAATCTCGTAGCCGGAGTAGATGTACGGCTGGGTGTCGCTGGCCAGTTCAGAGTGCATCGAGTGACCCAGCTCGTGGGCCAGGGTGAACATCGAGGCGATGTCATCCTGGTAGTTCATTAGGATGAACGGCTGGGAGTCGTAGGTACCGCCGGAGTAGGCGCCGGACTGTTTCCCCCGGTTCTCGTACACGTCCACCCAGCGCGACTCCAGGCCCTCAGCGAGGTGGCTTTGGTAGCTCTCGCCCAGCGGCGCTACCGCTTGGTTCACCCACTCCTTGGCCTGCTCGTAGGGCACCTCGGGCGCCTCCTCCTCGACCATCGGGGCGTAGAAGTCCCAGGGCCGCAGCTCCTCGACGCCGAGGGCGTCGCGCTTCAGTTCAGCGTGGCGGTGGAGCGCGGGCAGCTCCTCCCGAACGGTGTCCACGAGGTTGTCGTACACCGCCGCCGGGACGTTCGGACCGTCCAGCGCCGCCTCGCGGGCGGTGTCGTAATTGCGGGCGCGCGCCAACTTCATGTCGGCTTTCACGCTCTTGGCGTAGGCGGTCCCGACGGCGTTACGCACTGTCTTCCACTCCCCGTAGAAGGCGTCGTGGACCCGCTCGCGGAACTCGCGGTCCGGATCCTTCAGCAGGGTGGTGAAGTTAGAGAGAGTCACCTCCTGTTCGCCGCCGTCCGGCCCTTCCACGCTGGGGAAGGTCATGTCGGCGTTGGTGAGCATCGAGTACACCTCCCCAGTGCCGCTCGTCACTTCGCCGAGATCCGCCAGCAGCTCCTCGACCTCCGCCGAGCGGGTGTGGGGCTTCATTCGGAGCACGTCGTCGAAGTAGTGGTCGTACTCCGCGAGCTCCGGCTCCTCCTCGATGTAAGACTCGATGGCCTCCCGGCCGAGCTCTTGAAGCTCCGGCTCCAAGAACGAGCCGGCGGACTGGGCCTTCGATGCGAGCGAGCTCGCTCGTGAAGAGAGCGCCTGGTACTCCTGGTCGCGCGTGTCCTCGTGGCTACGCATCCGAGCGTAGGAGGCAACGTTCGACACCGTCCGCATGGTTCGCTCGCGGTGCTCCATCAGCTCCAGCAGCGCGTCCGGCCCGTCGGCAACCGTCCCCTCCAGCTTCGAGAGCTCCTCAACCTGCTTCTCGGCTCTCTCGTAGGCGGCCTCCCACTCCTCATCGTCGGCGTACAGGTCCGCGAGGTTCCACTTGTACTGCTCGTCGATCTCCTCGCGCTCCGGGACCCCGCCGGAGGCCTCCTCGGTCGAACTCATACGCAATCCTAACTAGCTGGACAGGTAAGCTTGCCGAACGAACGCGGCCCCGGCGGGTTTTTGCCGCCGACGTTCGATTCCGGAGTATGAACAGCGACACGGACAGGGCACTGGGACGGGCCTGGCGGGACGACCGCGCGAAGTCGTTCCATACGCGACTGACCGAACTCGGGCCGCGGCTGGGGGGGTCTCCCGGCGAGCGTCGAGCAGCCGACCTCGTCGTCGACGCCTTCGCCGAGGCGGGAATCGGCCCGCGCATCGAACGCTTCGAACTCGCGGCCTGGGAGCGCGGGAGCGCCACGCTGTCAGTCTCCGGCCAGCGGGAGGGCCAGCCAGTAGAACGCCCGTTCGCGGCGCTCGCGCTGCCGTACTCCCCGCCAGGCGAGATCGAGGCGCCGCTGGTTGACGTGGGGTACGGCACACCCGAGGAGATAGCTGACGCCGACCTCAAGGGGAAGGTGGCGGTCGCCTCCACGACCACGCCGGCAGAGATGGGTCGGTTCGTCCATCGGATGGAGAAGTACGGCCACGCCGTCGAGGCTGGCGCCGTGGGGTTCGTCTTCGCCAACCACGTCGACGGGCAACTCCCGCCGACGGGGTCGCTCCGGTTCGACGCCGAAGGGGCGATACCTGCAGTGGGCGTCTCGAAAGAGACCGGGGACTGGCTCCGGGAGTACGCCGGCCTCGGGGCGACCGCGAGCCTCCGAGTCGAGGCCACGACGGAGCCGGGCGAGAGCCAGAACGTCGTCGGCTCGCTCGGACCGGACACGGAAGAGGCGGTGGTGCTGGTCGCCCACTACGACGCCCACGACGTCGCCGAGGGGGCGTTGGACAACGGCTGTGGCATCGCCTGCCTGGTGGCGGCGCTGCCGGTCCTGGGGGCGTTAGAGCCGGACTGCCGGGTGGTGATCGCCGGCCTGGGTTGTGAGGAGGTGGGATTGATCGGCGCCGAGGACCTCGCCGACCGGCTCGATATCGACGCCGTGCGCGCGGTGGTGAACGTCGACGGCGCCGGCCGGGCGCGGGACCTGAAGGCGTACACTCACGGCCACGACGGCCTCGCCGACCTCGTCGAGCGCGTCGCCAGCGACGCCAGCCAGCCGGTTGTCCTCGACGAGACACCCCATCCCTACAGCGACCACTGGCCGTTCCTGCGGGCCGGAGTGCCGTCGTTACAGCTCCACAGCACCAGCTCCGATGAGGACCGCGGCCGTGGGTGGGGCCACACAAGCGCCGACACCCGTGACAAGGTAGATCACCGTGACGTCCGCGAGCACGCGATGCTGACGGCGATGCTGGTGGCCGCACTATCCCGGAGCGATCCGGAGCGGGTCGAGAGAGAAGAGCTAGCAGAAGACCTGCGGGAGGCCGACGCCGAGGCGGGGATGCGCGCAGCCGGGCTGTGGCCGGACGGCTGGTGAACGGCCGAGTGTGACCGGTAGCGCCGCTCAGTAGGTAAAGCAGGCACGGTAGTTACGGCTACGTTTATAACACACCGACCGTTAGAGTCCAGTAGTATGTCACGCGACAGCGAACGCAGCAGTGTTGACCGCCGGAACGTCCTCCGGGGGCTCGGGGCAGTCGGGACCGCCGGTCTCGTGGGGCTGGCAGGCTGTACGACCGAGCAGGCCGACGGTGGCGACGGCGGCGATGACGGCGGCGGCGACGGTGGCGACGGCGGTGACGGTGACGACATGGACGATGGCACCACCACGGAGGAGACCACGGAGATGGACACCGGTCCGGACGTGGTGCTCGTCATCGGCTACCCCGAATCCGGTGTGCAGCTGTTCAAGGACTATTACAGCGACTTCGCTAACGGCACCCAGTTCCTCGTCACGGACGGTCTAAAGTCCGAGGACTTACCGGCCGACGTCGGCAATCCGATGGATAACGTCCGCGGGACGGCGCCGGCGGCGGCCGGCCCGGGGAGCGAGTTCTTCACCCAGCAGTTTGAGGCGGAGTACGGCAACGCCCCCGGCGTATTCACCGCTCAGGCGTACGACGCGGCGGCCTGTCTGCTGCTGGCGAACCTCCTCGCGGGGGAGAACAACGGCACCGGCGTCCGGGACAACATGCGGGCGGTCGCCAACCCTGGCGGCGAGCAGTTCGGCCCGGAGAACCTGGCCGACGCGGTCGAGGCGGCCGCGGCCGGCCAGAACATCGATTACGTCGGTGCCTCCTCGGCCGTCGGCTTCGACTCCAACGGCGACGCCGCGGCCGCGGTGTACGACCTGTTCGGGTTCAGCTCCGACGGCACCACCGTCGAGGACCAGATCAGCTTCACCGCCGGTGAAAGCATCCCCGAGCCGGAGCCGGCCGGCAGCGGGAGCGACTCCGGACGCGACGACGTGCGCTACGGCGTGCTCCAGCCCGAGACCGGCGACCTCGGCTCCGTTGGGACGCCAATCAGCCAGGCCGGCCAGCTCCCTGCGACCCAGCTCAACGGTGCCGACACCGGCTTCAGCTTCGACGCCCGGGCGGCCGACACTCAGACCGACCCGCAGGCGGGCATCTCCGCTGCCGAGTCGCTGGTGAACGCCGGCTACCCCGGCATTTGCGGGGCGGCTTCCTCGACTATCTCCATCCAGGTGTACCAGCAGGTGCTCATCCCCAACGAAGTGGTCGGCTGCTCACCGGCCAGCACCTCGCCCCGCATCACCAACCTCGACGACAACGACTACTGCTACCGCACGCCGCCGACGGACGCCCTGCAAGGCCAGGTGCTCGCGCAGGTGGCTGCCGAGACTATCGACGCCTCGACGGCCTCGACGATGTACGTCAACAACGACTACGGCCAGGCGCTGAACGACGTGTTCGTCGAGAGCTTCACCGGCATGGACGGTGAGGTGCTCGCGGAGGTCGCCTTCGAGAAGCAACAGTCCTCCTACACCTCGAAGCTGTCCGAGGCGCTCGACCAGTAGCCCGGTAGCGTAGCTACTCTACCCCCCAAGGAACTGTTGGCGGACCTCTTGATCGTTTAATAGCGCGTCGCCGCTGTCGACGAACCGGTTGCTCCCCTGCACGAGCACGTAGCCGCGGTCACAACGCCGGAGCGCCTCTTTTGCGTTCTGCTCGACCATCAGTACCGCCGTCCCGGCGTCGTTGATCCGGTCGATGCGCTCGAACGTCTCGCGCACCAACTCCGGCGCCAGCCCCGCCGAGGGCTCGTCGAGCAACAGCAAATCCGGGTCCAGCATC